>JAOZLT010000084.1 GCA_029934675.1 Candidatus Altimarinota bacterium
TTGTACTACCGATTTTTCCACGAATTGTCTTTCCTGCAGGCATTAAGATAAGTATATTTCCATATTTTTTAGCCCACTTCGCAAAGTCATTATCAAAACCATATAAAGAATCTTGTAGAACAATAACTTTTACATTTTTATTTTGTAACCATGTAGCTGTTGTAAAATAGCCTCCGCTATGAGATATAACAATTACTTTATTGTTAGCACTCAGCTTAACGGGAGATGCTGTATTGTTTGTAGAGTCGTAATTTTGAGCATAACGTATAAGACCAGGAAGATCTCTTTTTCTTGAGTCTTTGTGTTTCCACCATCCATATTCTTTTTTACTTTCACGATAAGATTTAGGAGCTTCTGGCACTATAAACAACCCTTTCATTCCACTATCTCTAAATTGATTCTGCATTCTATACAATTCCCAGCACCGATCTGCAGTCTTTCTATAGCCGTGTACAAAAACTGCTACATTTTTTAGTGGTTTTTTATGATTAGGAATAAATATATGACCTGGTCCGTAGTGTTCATTATCAAATCTATAATATCTTTCCTTTATCTCAACTTCTGGCGCTTTTTTTGCATGTATTAAAGCTATCCACACATCTTTGTTTTCTCCTCTTTTTAGCTGTAATGTTTTTGTGTTAGTGCGAGTATAAGTTCCAGTAGATAGAAAAAACTCGATATTTTTTTTGGCATCAGCTATTGCACTTTCTTCAGTATCGCCTTCACCATACTGAATAACTGTGTCATTGAATATCCCGACTTGATTGTATCCAGTTCCTTTCAAGAGCTTTTTAACACTATCATCTATAGTTTTTGGTTCTGGGTTTATTTCTCCACGAACACATGCAAATGTTCTATCTCCCAGTTTTTTTGTGGCACTTGTGGTTTTATCTGGAGTTTGTTCAAGAATTGAACGATTCAATTCTTCTGCTTTTGATAGCGCTTGAGAAGGATCTAAATCATCTTCACAATTTATAATTCCTGTAATAGTTCCATCTTCACGTATTTGTAATCCTGAATTTCTTGCACCAAGTTTTGTTATGAGGTCTTTTATAATACTTGCTGATGCTTTGTTATTTTGTGAAGTTGTAGCACATCCCTCTGTGGTTACATTGGCACCTAACATCGTTAACCCTAAAGCAAAAGTACGAATATACTTTATAATCCATGAAGCTTTTTGAAATTCGAGATTTTTAACAACTTCAACTTCTTGAGTAGTTTCTTCTACTGAGATGACTTCGTTTTCTGAAGGGCGGGATGGGGGCATAAAAAGTTATATTAGTTATAGGCAAGCTATTTTATAAGATTTTTAATATTTTGTCAACCCACAATCCTAATTTTCAAATGTACGCTTTATTTTTAAGAGGAAAAATGGTATAATATATGGATAATATTTCACATTTCGCAATTCTAATTTCGCATTCTAATTTTTCATTTTTCATTCAATGCCCAAAGAAATAAAATTTTACAAAAAAAAGAAATACTACGTCATGCTTGCAACAGTATTGCTAGTTGGGTGGTTGATTTATGTAGGAGTGACCAAAGAACATGTAGTTGAATACGATACGATAACTGCAGAGAAATCTAACCTTGTACAAGAAGTAAGTGTTTCCGGGCGAGTTAAAGCTGTCAATAATGTTGATCTAGGCTTTGCGGTCGGCGGACGAGTATCAGCTATCCATACGGATGTAGGAGATTCAGTAAAAATTGGAGATGAGTTGGTTAGCCTTGTGGCAGATGAACTTAAAGCTCAGATGCGCCAAGCTCAGGCAAGTGTGTCTAGTGCAGTAGCAACACTTACTCAATACTCTGCAGCTATTAAAACCCAACAAGCCAACCTAGATGAATTAAAAAAAGGCATCAGACCTGAAGAAATTCAGGTTACCCAGACTACAGCGAACAATGCGAATGAATCTTATAAAGATACTCAGACAAATTTAGAGAATATAAAGATTCAGGCTGATGCAAATCTAAATAGTGTTTATACGAATGTGATTAATGATATGCAGAAGGCAGTAGATACTGCCAAAACAGCACTGACAAAGATTTCGGAAATTCAGGCTTTGTATTATAACAGTTCTGATTTCGATTCAAACTCAATTGCCAGTGCAAAAAGCACCGCTATGAATTCATTGTTTGGTGTATCAAATGCCGGCAAATGGACCACTCAAATAGTAAGCACTCAAACAGGAGGATTTTATTCAGAGGTTCAGCAAATGGCTATAGTACCTGATTATACCAAGATTGAGAGTACCCTAAGAAAGGTGCAGACTATTTTGCAAAATACTAAAAGTGCATTAAACTCTGTACCTATCAAGGGGAATCTTACGGTTGCTGATGTTACTACTTTAGACACTCATAAATCTAATGTTGATGTTGAAATAAGAGCATTGAATTCCGGCTCACAATCAATAACTGTGCAAAAAATCACAAATACCAATTCAATTAGCACTGCGGAGACATCCGTTAATACAGCCAAAAATACTTTGGACTCAGCTAAATCCGCCCTATCATTAAAACAAGCTGGCTATACACCTGAACAGATAAAAGCAAAAGAGGCTCAAGTAGATCAGGCTAGAGCAAATCTGTCCTCTCAAAGAGCTATGGTTAGTCAGGCAAATTCTAATGTTGAATATTACAAAGCTCAGCTGGAAAAAACAATTCTCCGAGCTCCGATAGATGGAGTTATTAATAAAATGGAAGCGAAGCTTGGTGAAATAGTATTACCGAGTAGTTCTTCTTATGAGATACAAACGCCTCTTGTTTCAATAATTAGTGAAGGTGAATATGAGGTTGAAGTAAACGTACCTGAAATCGATATTGCTAAGGTAGAAATTGGTGATAAAGCAATAGTAACTCTGGATGCTTACGGAGATGATGTTGAATTTATTACTTTTGTAGCAAAAATCAACCCTGGTGAGACGATTATGGAGGGTGTTGCAACATACGAAACTACACTGGTATTTAAGGAGGCTGATGATAGAGTTAAGTCTGGAATGACCGCGGATGTGAGCATACTTACTGCTGAAAAAGATAATGTAATAGTCATCCCACAAAGGGCAGTTATTGATAAAGATAATAAGAAAATTATTAGAGTTCTTGAGATGAAAATGGAAAAAGGAAAAGAAACCAAGAAACTTGTAGAAGTTGAAATTGAAACAGGGCTTAAAGGCTCTATGGGAGAAATTGAGATATCGAAAGGAATTGATGTGGGAGATGAAATTGTGTTACGTATAGTTAATTCAGAATAAGCTAATGACCAATTCCCAATAACCAATGACCAATTGGGATTTTATTTCAACAAACATGAGTCTGATTGATGCAAAAAAATTAGTTAAAACTTACTTTTCAGGCGGAGTACCGAATCCTGTTATTAAGGGTATCAGCTTTAAGATTGAAGATGGCGAGTTTGTAGCAATCACTGGCCCGTCCGGCTCCGGTAAATCCACCCTACTTCACATGATAGGTTTTTTGGATGAGCCAACAGAGGGACAATTTTGTTTTGATGGAAAATGTATGGTTGATTTAACAGATGATGAAGTCTCTTATACCAGGAATTTTGAAATGGGATTTGTATTTCAGGCATTCAATCTTCTTGCGAGGACAAGTGTTTATGACAACGTGAAATTACCTCTCATGTATTCTAAAATTCCTGAAAAGGAATGGGATAAATTGATTATGGATGCGATAAATGCGGTTGGCCTTGAGCATCGGACAGATTATCTATCCTCACAACTTTCTGGAGGTGAAAAACAGCGTGTAGCCATTGCAAGGGCACTTGTTGCTAAGCCTAAAGTAATCTTCGCAGATGAACCTACTGGAAACTTGGATTCTGTAACCGGTAAAAAAGTTATGGAGTTTTTGAGGAAGTTGAATAGAGAAGATGGACATACTGTAATTCTTATAACTCATGACCTTAGTATTGCAAAAACTGCGGATAGAGTTATCCATATTTTGGATGGGGAGATAGAGAGTGATAGAAGGACAAAAAACTCGAAATCCGAATCTCGAAATCCGAAACAAATTCGAAATTCGAAATCCAAAAAGTCAAAAAAGAAATGAAACTCAGACACTTATTAAGCACAGCCACAACAGGCCTAAGCGCCCATAAAAAAAGATCAGGACTAACAATCCTGGGGATAGTTATTGGAATTTCGGCTATTATTATGGTGATGTCTATTGGGATGGGTGCGCAGGAGTTGATTTTAGGACAGATTCGTGGAATGGGTTCACGGATTATATCTGTAGAACCGGGTCGCATGCCACAAGGTTTGTCGGATATGTATGAAATGTATACTGAATCCCTTAAGGATAGGGAGGTAAAAGCCATTTCGAATCCAAATAATGTACGTGGTAATAACAGGGTGGCTCCATTTGTCGGCTCCACGGAAACCGTTACTCATGGAAATGAAAAGATGAGAACAATGATAAATGGCGCTGACGGATTATGGATGGAAATATTGGATATATACCCTGAAAAAGGGGTGATGTTTGGTGAGGATGAAGTTAAACAAATGGCAAAAGTTGCAGTAATTGGTTCAAATGTTAAAAAGGAACTTTTTGGTGAATCGGATGCAATAGGTAAAAAAATAAAAATCAAAGGTTATAATTTTAAAGTTCTTGGTGTTTTACCTCCTACAGGAATTCTTATGATGATGAATATTGATGACATAATATTATTACCCTACACAACTACACAAAAAGTACTTATGGGCATAAGCCACTACCACGCGATACTCGTACAGGCTGAAACTGAGGAGATGGTACCAGGAATCGTTGAAGATATTAAAAAAACAATCCGCGAACTCCACGATATTACAGATCCAGACGAAGACGACTTTAAGGTGGGTACTATGGATGAGGCTATGGATATCATCAGCGGTGTAACCTCTGCTATGACATTGCTTCTGATTGCAGTAGCCGCTATATCGCTTTTGGTAGGTGGCGTGGGTATTATGAACATTATGCTTGTATCCGTTGCGGAGAGGACAAAAGAAATAGGCTTACGAAAAGCAATTGGTGCTACAAAGAGCGATATAACTATTCAATTCCTTATGGAATCTACAATACTTACTATTATCGGTGGTATTTTAGGAATCGGTATTGGTGCAGGCCTTTCTTGGTCAATCGGATATGGGATAAGAGAATTTGGAGGATTTACCAGTTGGACATTTTTCTTTCCCATATCAGCAGTGGTAATGGGTATTAGTGTAGCTGCTTCTGTTGGGTTGGTGTTTGGATTATATCCTGCAAGACAGGCTGCTAAAAAGAGTCCGATTGAGGCGTTGAGATACGAATAGATTTCGAATTGACTGCGAATGGACATCGAATTGACCAATAACCGCGACTTTTACTATTTGCTATTTAAACCAAATACTTCTTCAAGAAAGTCTTGATAGCATTTACCGTATCTTCTTTTAATTCTGCAGGACTACTTGCTACCCAAACAGCAAAACTGTAGAGCTGTTTATTCCCTACATGCAACCATTTATTATTAATCGCGAGTAATGTTAAAAGGGCAGTAACCGCAATCCTTTTATTTCCGCTCTGAAAAGGGTGATTCTTGATCACTAGATAAAATAATATGGCGGATTTTTCTATTAATGTTTTATAAAAATCTTTACCGCTGAAAGTCACAAAGGTTGTAGCAAGACAGGACTCAAGAATGCCTGGAAACCGTGTCTGAAAATCAGGAATCGGTTCGTTCCAGCTTATTGTCTCGCTTGCCAATCTGTGTGCGAGAAATTCGACATCTTGTATCGATAGCTTATTCATTTGCCAGCAATTTAAGAGCTTCACCATATTCCTTTACGGTTTTTTCGACAGCATCAGTAATCTTATGTTTTTGTTCATCAGTTAAATCAGCATGAATTCCCAATGCGTTTTTTGGTATTAAATAATTTTTTCCTATCCTTTCGGCTTGTAGACGTCCGTCTTTTATCATATTGAATACGGTTACACGGCTCACCCCCATAAGCTCTGCCAATTCTGATGTTGTGTAATAATCATTTCTTAGCATTTTGACATTGGTTAAATTGGTTATTTTTGCTTAACGTTGGTTAAATTGTATTAAATTTTAACGATGGAGTCAATAACCTTCTGCAAAAAAATCAGTTGCATTAACATCAGATTTTGCTAAAATTTTTATGCTTAATTTAAGCGAGTGTAGCTCAGTTGGCTAGAGCGTCGCCTTGCCATGGCGAAGGTCGAGGGTTCGAACCCCTTCACTCGCTCCATCTATTTACAAGATGGCTTATTTGTGGTAGAATATTATGATATATAAC
>JAOZLT010000085.1 GCA_029934675.1 Candidatus Altimarinota bacterium
TATTCCTTTGATGCACAAGAACAGGCTGGAATATATGAGCAAAATGCCAAATATAAAAATGAGATTACGAAATGCGAAATCAGAAATGCGAAATTAAAATTATGTTCACAGGTATTATCGAAACCATTGGCAAAATTACAAAACTGACGGACGGTCAGATAGTTGTTGAGTGCGCGGATGTTGTCGGTAAACTGAAAAAAGGAAGTAGTATCTCAGTCGATGGAGTTTGTTTAACTGCGGTTGAACTGACGGAGAATTCATTCATTGCTGACTTTATGCCGGAAACTTCGAGCAAGACTTTAATCGGTAACTATAAAACTGATTCACTTGTAAACTTAGAACTGCCAATGCCTGCTGATGGGCGGTTTGAGGGACATATTGTTACCGGACATGTGGAAGGAATGGGTGAAGTGAGAGATGTTAAGGAAGATGGTAATGCATATTTGCTGGCAATCCGAATACCAAACAACCTTACCAAATATGTTGTATCTAAGGGCAGTATTACTATCAATGGTATCAGTCTGACAGTTGTTGGTGTTCAGGATAACCAGTTTACTGTGAGTATAATCCCACATACTTGGAGTATAACTAATTTGCATTTACTGAATGTTGGAGATAAAATAAATTTGGAAACGGATATTTTAGCGAAACATGTGGAAAAACTTCTTTCCTAGCCTTAAGCTTGGCTTAAGACATAAGATTTATGACTTAAAACTTATATGAGTTCAATCAAGCAAAACCTTAGGCATGATGTAAAAGCGAAAAAAGGTGCAAAAATCGGCATTGCCTTAAGTTTGTATAACTCTAAAATTACGAGTGCCTTACTCAAAAGCTGTACTGACGAATTAATAAAACGAGGCGTATCTAAAAAGGATATTAAAGTAATAAAAGTCCCAGGTGCTTTCGAACTGCCATATGCTTGCAAAAAACTAGCAGACACTAAAAAATTTAATGCCATTATCGCACTAGGAGCAATTATTAAAGGGGAAACTCCACATTTTGATTTTATTGCTTTTGCATGTGCCCAAGGTATAATGGAGGTCGGTTTGGAAAGTAAATTACCTGTAGTCTTCGGTGTTCTGACTACTAATAATTTAAAACAAGCCAAAGACCGCATTAAAGGTGGAGGAAAAGGTGACAAGGGTGTAGAATCAGCACTTACTGCCTTACAAATAATCAATTTATAAATTATATATCATGCAAAAATTAGAAATTGTCTTAGAAAAAGTAGAAGATGTTGAAAATGCACATATTGCTCATTTTGAAGGAGCTTTTGACGGTAGTATGAAAGAACCACTTAAGGAATTAGAAGATTTATTAGAGGATGTTCAACCTAATACCAATCTAATTTTTGATTTTAAGAAACTTGATTATTTGAACAGTTACGCGATAGGGCAATTAGTCGCATGGCAGAATCACCTACTAAAAAGTCAGGGACAAATTATTATTGCGGCTTTGAATAAAAATGTGGAAGATATTTTGAGTATTCTTGGAATTTCTAATATGTTTAAGATATTCCCGGATATTGAATCTGCTGTGCAAACACTGAAAGGTTAAATCCGAAATCCGAATATCGAAATCCGAAACAAGCACGAGACTCGAATGTTTAAAAACCGAAACATTATTTTTTAGTAATTCATATTTCGTGCTTAGAATTTACTTCGAGTTTCGATATTCGGATTTCGAATTTTCAGCGAAGATGTTTTTGTTCTTTCACCAACTCCTCCAAATTCTTCACTACCTCCACAAACACCCCCTGCATAAAGTCGCGGAGGTTCTGAAATTCGATTGTAATGTCGTATTTGAGTAAAAAGTTACGAAGGATAAATGCAGAAAGCTGGATTACTACCATAGAAAGCTCACGCTGAGGGCCAGGAATTACTATGGTTTCTAAAACTCGGTGTGGTTTTTTTGCTGATACTTGTGAGATATTTGCCACCCATTTATCTATTGTCTTTTTGTGATGAGGGGATAGAGATTCGAAATTCGCCTGCTGATGTACAACCATAGCTACTTCCTCACTCTTATTCGATTTACCTGCTTCTAATAATCCTTTAACCTCTTCCTGAGATTTTTTATCGATGAGAGATAGGATTGCGATTATCAGTTCGGATGGAATATTTTGAGCAACTGTTCGTGAGATAAGTAAAAATAAATCTGTATTTTCAGGTTGGCTCAAAAACTGGACAATTATTGCAGCAAGACCATTATCATTTGCCTTAGCCTGTCCTTCTTCTTTTTGAAGTTGTGCTAAAGCCTGTTGAGTCTTGCGCATCTCTTCATTAAACTGTTCATCGCTCATCTCCTTTTTTTCGGAGGGGGCTGGGCCACTAAATAAATCGATATCACCTTGTTCACTCATATTTTTATTAGAAGATTATAAACGTTCGCTTTGCTTACTATTATAAGATTATGAAAGATTAATTTCTTGTACTTGAGATAACCTTTTTAATTTTCTAATCTTTTAATCTTTTTAATTAAAAAGCATGCCTATATTAACACGCTTTTAAACATAAAATAAACCCTAGAGAAGTTTAAGCCGTCACAATATTTACTAACTTGTCTTTAAAAATCCTTCCATCAAATTTCTTCATGCGTTTTTCGGTGAACTTAACAACGCCATTTTTAAGAGCGAATAGAGTGAAATCTTTACCTATACCAACATTTTCACCTGCATGAAATTTTGTACCTTTTTGACGAACAAGAATATTGCCAGCTTTTACTGTCTGCCCAGCATATAGCTTAACGCCTAAGCGCTTTGCTTTTGAATCACGACCGTTCTTTGTTGATCCACCTGCTTTTTTATGTGACATGTTTACTTAAAATTATCGGTGAATTGAATTGTTTTAATAATTTCTTCAAAGTTTTTTAATGAATCCTCATCACCACATACTTCAATAAAATTTATGTTAAAGTTTTCGCCTATAACGATAGAGCCCCATATACCACTACAATACTCACCATAGGCATATTCCACAATTTCCAGCCCGTTAATGTGTCTTAAGCGAGGTTCAATATATTTATACTCCTCATTTTTTAATTCTTTTAATAATAGCTTCGCATCTTTAGAATCTTCAAATCTAAACCATCCTGTACGCTCAAATGCACCCATATTATCCATGTCAATATATTGACCATAGCGTACATTACCATCATTTTCCTCATAGGGTTCTGTTTTTTTATCTAAGAACTTCCAATCTCCATTGTAAGGTAATATCATTGAAATTCTTTTGTCTGGGTTTGAATATTCTACAGTTGTGTTAGTATCAGAAATTGCAATTTTGTCGATTATTTCCCTATAACCATAAAATGCAAATATGCTTACAACGATTACAATAATTGCAAAAAGTATGACTAATTTAAAATATGTAAGTAAATTTTTCATAAAATGAATTAGAGTGTTTCATATTGTAGCATAAAGTGAGTAAAAGCTTAAATAGTCCAAAGCCATTAGTCTATTCTAAAATAAAGTCGACCACCTGAGTGTTAAGATGAAAAGTGACAAAAACTTACATCCTTAACCCAAGTGGCCTATGCAATACAGGAAAAACTTAATAACAGACCGAGAAAATACCTCGGACACATGACTCCAAATGAATATTTTAACTCTTTGGTATAAGAGTGTCTAGATTTGGGATAGAATTTTAGTTTAAGCCGTCACAATATTTACTAACTTGTCTTTAAAAATCCTTCCATCAAATTTCTTCATGCGTTTTTCGGTGAACTTAACAACGCCATTTTTAAGAGCGAATAGAGTGAAATCTTTACCTATACCAACATTTTCACCTGCATGAAATTTTGTACCTTTTTGACGAACAAGAATATTGCCAGCTTTTACTGTCTGCCCAGCATATAGCTTAACGCCTAAGCGCTTTGCTTTTGAATCACGACCGTTCTTTGTTGATCCACCTGCTTTTTTATGTGACATGTTGACTTGGTTACTTAGTGCAAAGATTTTACATACTTTTACTATTTATTGCAAGCTATTTTATAAATTATAAAGATTATAAACGCTTCGCTATTACAAGATTAATCTTTTAATTTTCTAATCTTCTAATTTTGTAATATGATTTGCTTTTCATTCCAAATAATGCTATAATAGTACGATAACTTAGAATTCAGATGGCAAAAGATATGACATTACAGGAAGATGAAGATAAACTTAATGATCTATATGATCAGACTATCGATTATCATCATAATTATCTTGAACGCCTACATGCAGCTTTCAATAAAAAGTGTGAGGAAATAGGAACTAGTGCTAAAAAAAAGTTAGATAAAATCGATGAAAGCGATGAAGAAGCCAAAACTGCGATACTAACTGAAGAACAAGAGCTACTAGATAAAACACTTTCTGAGCTAAAATATGCGATTAACAAAAGTAACGCAAATGCCAGAAAAAAATTGGAAGAAATTCAGAATAAGCTTGAAGCAAACACGATTAATCTGGAAGACGAACTAGCCAATATGTAAACTTATAAATTCAATTCACCTTCGCTTAAGCTACGGTGGACGAAAAATAAAAATAAATACTTAATAACTTAAAAATCATGAAAGAATTATTCAATATATTATCTAACGTTTCAAACCTTCTAAATGAGAAACGTTTAGTAAATAGAGGTCATGAAGGACCAGAAATTCATGCAATAAAAGAAGGTAAAAATAAATTTCGAGTTCCTGATGAAATTAAAATTACAGCAAAAAGACCCAAAGAAGAAGTAGGAAAAGCTCTAAAACTAAATGCAAATAAAACTATGATTAAGGGTAGAGATGCGATAGAAAGAGCAGATAAGCCTGGCGCTGAAAAATTAAGAGAAGCTGAAAATATAAAGGATACTATGGGAAAAGCTTTGAAAAAAGCTAAGAAATTAGGCTATTCATTCGCAGTTGCACAAAACTATCTTATCAAAGCTGTAGAACAACTTATGGAAAAGGGTGGGGCAAAAAACGCTAGAAAGGCTGAAAATATAGTTAATGCTGTATATGGTACTTTAGCTCGTGAAAAGACAATAGTAAGAAGATCGGGAAGACGTAGTATGTCAATACCAGCTGTTGAAAAAAAACTTAAAGCAGTTGTAGATCGTTATATGAATTAAATCTGTATAGTTCTTCAATTATTTTTAAGTTTAAAACCCGACCTCTTATACTAAGAGGAAGGGTTTTTTGTAATATAATTTACAATTTGATATTAATCATTCGAAATATTTTGGATTCCCCTAGTACAGATTGAATTCCGCATTTAATTAAGAGCCCGACATTCGTCGGGCTCGGTGGAGAAGAAGAAACTTTAGTTTTTCATCGCAATTTCTTCTCCAGGGCAGTAATATCGTTAACGAACGATTGAGAAGCACTCAATCGCTTCCATGCAACATTAGAACAGTCACGGAAATCCTTGTCTGCCGAATGCACCATTGCAATTCTGCAACGAGCCATTACCACAGCAAGATTGGACATATGTTTCCGTATAATTTTTTCCTGCTTAACAAGAATAAATCTTGCTTGAGCTAGGATAAGAGCCTTTTTAAGCTTCTTAAGCTTGAGCTTAGTCAGAATTTTGCAACTCCTAGCAAGAGAATGAAGAAGTGTTTTACGGAGCTTCTTCATTGTACTAGGTTTATTTAGGTTCTTGCAAGCCTTAGCAAAATTCGGAACCTTATATTTCTTAATGAGATTATGGAAAAATTTCATATCAGTCTTTTTGATGTGCTCATCTTTCTGAATACGCAATATAACATACTCAAGTGTCTGGAACTCCCAGCTGACATCCACAGCTGCTCTCGAAGATTTCTTCAGTGCTAAGAACTCCTTCGAGTCTATTGTGGTATCCGACATCATTTTGAAGTTCGGGTTTGACTTCCGTGGAAGTGCAAACACCTGCGAACAAACAAAAAAACTAATAACTAATGCCAAAATCTGAATTTTCATAACAAACTCCTGTTTTGTTGATGCTGATTTGTATCTCGGCATCAGCCGAAATAGTTATATATCACTGCCTATATCGGCCGGCGGGTCTGTCACTAACGACAGCCAAAAACGCTCGGCACAGTGTGTTAAATATCATGCCATTTGCCGAACATATCAGTCAAATGGTATATAGTGTACTATATTTTAGAAAAATGTCAAGAAAATATTTCTGAAAAGTTTTAAATTCTATTTTCAATTCGGCAAACAAAACATGTAAAGAGCCAGTATTTTATTGACATCATTAATATTTATCAGTACAACAATAACATTATTA
>JAOZLT010000086.1:0-4491 GCA_029934675.1 Candidatus Altimarinota bacterium
TCACTTCCAGATATGTGTGGTGATGTCAGTTAGTCTTGCTTCCAGATGCGGAGGGCGTCAGTTAATTTCACTTCCAGATATGTGTGGTGATGTTAGTTAATCTCACTTCCAGATATGTGTGGTGATGTCAGTTAATCTCACTTCCAGATATGTGTGGCGATGTCAGTTAGTCTTGCCTCCAGATGCGGAGGGTGTCAGTTAATCTCACTTCCAGATATGTGTGGTGATGTCAGTTAGTCTTGATTTCAGAAGTGGAGGGTGTCAGTTAATCTCACTTCCAGATATGTGTGGTGATGTCAGTTAGTCTTGCTTCCAGATGCGGAGGGCGTCAGTTAATTTCACTTCCAGATATGTGTGGTGATGTTAGTTAATCTCACTTCCAGATATGTGTGGTGATGTCAGTTAATCTCACTTCCAGATATGTGTGGCGATGTCAGTTAGTCTTGCCTCCAGATGCGGAGGGTGTCAGTTAATCTCACTTCCAGATATGTGTGGTGATGTCAGTTAGTCTTGCTTCCAGATGCGGAGGGTGTCAGTTAATCTCGTTTCCAGATGTGGGGGGGGTGATGTCAGTTAGTCTTGCTTCCAGGAGTGGGTGGTGAGATTAGTTAGTCTCGCTTTCAGGAACTGGGTGGAGTAAATTCTTCACTTTTGGGAATGTTTTCCAAATCTTTTAGAAGTTCTGATTCGGCAATAGGTTCTTCTTCTGCTTTGTGATGAGCTTCAGTTTTTTGGTGGATAGCGTCAGCTTTTTTTCCACCTTCTTGGATTTGTTTTACTCTTGCTGGATCAGCTTTCCTGTGATGTCCGCCTGATGGCATAAAGTCTCCTTCACCCATTGTAAATTTTTATGAAGTAAAAATTTGAAATTCGAAATTAAATGATGAATACATCGCCATGTTTTTTTTCGAATTTAGATTTCATTTGGAATACGGTTTCTACAAGATTTTGTATCTGAAAAGTGGCTTTGTGTTCCAATGCCCATAGTTGTTCGATTTGTCTGATTATGCTGATTATGTTGAAAGATGCTATATCTGTTGCTTCCATTTCTTCTTCGCTTAATTTTTCGTAAACTGGTTTGTTGTACAGAGTGTTTATGTTGTGTGGATTGATTGTTTTATCCTCAAGCTTTTTGATTAAGTCTTTCAAAAAATCCTCATGTCCTGCATTAAAACCGGTTGTATCTCCAAGTGGTTTGTTTAGAGCTTTTTGAGTTTTAGGATCAGTAATATGGTCTTTGTGTTGTTCAAATGGATTTTCCATAAGGTTTTTTTATTTAATCGTAATATTATAGCAGAAATAGAGAGGAAAATCAATGGTAAAAAGCGAGATTCGGGGCGAGATTAGCCAATCTCGCTTTCGGGATGGGGTGATGACTGTTTGCCAATCTCGCTTTCGGGATGGGGTAGAGTGTGGTACCTGGGTAATCTCGCTTTCGGGATGAGGTAGGGTGTGGCACTTGGGTAATCTCGCTTTCGGGATGAAGTAGGGTGTGGCACCTGGGTAATCTCGCTTTCGGGATGAGGTAGGGTAATATGGACGATTTACCATTTGTTGACAGTTTTGGATTTGTCGTGATATATAGGTAGCCTTGAATTGTATTTAAATGAATATTTTGTTTAGTAATGAGAATTTTGTATGAAGAAGCATCGTAATAGTCAAAAGCGCATAATTTTTAAAGATGCGATATATTTTGTAACAGTTAAAACACATAATAATTATCCATATTTTACGGAGAATACATTTTGTGATTTGTTTGTAGAGAATTTGAGGTTGTGTAAGCAGTTGAAGGGTTTTTTGTTGTATGGGTGGGTTGTAGTATACGACCATATACATTTGTTGTTTCAACCATCGGATGAATTTGATATTTCGAAGGTTATGTTTTCAATAAAAAAACAATTTTCGCATAATTGTAATGTTGTAATGGGTTATAACAAACCATACATACCTCTCGAAGGTGAACAATCGATTGTTCGCCTTCGAGATAAATGGGGGAATGATGGTTTTAACCTCGGACAGTTAATCCAAAAACTTCACAAATTCGACATATTCGTACAAATCCTAAAAAACCGTTTTCAATTTAGGTATCCAAATGGACATCCATATCCTAAATTTAAATGGCAAAAATCTTTTATCGATCATTACATCCGAAATGATTGGGATTTCGATAATCATATGGATTACATCGCCTATAATCCTGACAAACATAAGCTCCCAACTGGTTGGCAATATGTTTTCACAAATTCAAAATACGAAAATCTAATCGATGAAAACTAGTTTAATACCCAATTCTCAATTCCCAATTCCCAATACCCAATGTATAATGTTAATCTGAATAGTGATTTAACTATGAACCTAAATACCCCTCTCGAAGCAGTACTTTCAACAAAAAAGGAGTATATCCTTGCTCTTAAGGAAATGAATTTACGGACGGTGGAGGATCTGCTTTTGTATTTTCCACGAACTTACGAGGATTTATCCGAATCTAAAACTTTGTTGCAGGTAAAAACTGGAGAAAAGGTTAGTATGTCTGGTAGGCTTTTTGGAATGAAAACTATTCCAACCAAAAATAGAAAGATGAATCTGATTAAAGCTATGTTTTATGATGCTTATGGTAATAGTTGTGAGGTTGTTTGGTTTAATCAACCATTTGTTAAGCGTACAGTTCCTATGAAAACGGATGTGATAGTTTCCGGGAAAATGCAATTTGCTTATGGAAAATACACAATTCAGAGTCCAACGGTGGAGTTGGCTGATAAAAAACAGATTCATACTGCTGGAATGGTACCGGTTTACCCACAGCATGAAGTTATTACATCTAAATGGTTGAGAGGGAAGTTAAGCCCACTGCTTTATTTATCGAAAGAGTTTGAGGAAGTTTTGCCGTATGAAATCGTTGAGGAAGAAGGATTGATGCCAAAATCAGCAGCAATTAAAGAAGTCCATTTTCCTACAAATCAAAAGAGCCTTGATATGGCACGGGATAGATTGGCGTATGAGGAGTTATTTTTACTTCAACTTAGTGCGGTTCAGCGCAAGCAGGAATGGAGAAATAGTAGAGGGAGTGATAGTTCGATTCAAGAGGTTGAAATGGATGTTAAATTTGTGAAGGATTTTTTCTCAACTCTTCCATTTACTCCGACTGGTGCACAAAAGGTGGCGATTTTTGAGATATTATCCGATTTTGAGAAGCCGTATCCCATGATTCGTTTGCTTGAGGGGGATGTTGGTTCCGGTAAAACCGTTGTAGCGGTTACAGCACTACTTAATGCGGTTGTACATGGTTATCAGGCAGCGATTATTGCTCCAACTGAAGTTCTTGCTCGTCAGCATATTTCTTCGGTCACAAAATTTGTTGAAGCTTATGAGGAAAAGTTTCCTTTAAAAAACCCAATAAATATACAACTCCTTGTCGGTGGACTGAAGGCAAAAGACAAACGAACAGTTCAAGACGCAATTAATAACGGTCAGGTGGATATAATAATCGGTACACATGCACTTATACAGGAGGCTGTTAAGTTTCCGAAGCTCGGACTTGCTGTGATAGATGAACAGCATAGATTTGGTGTAAAACAGCGTGAAGTTTTAATGAAGCAGGGGAGTCCACATATTTTGAATATGACCGCTACTCCTATCCCTCGTACTCTTGCAATGGTGGCGTATGGGGATCATGATTTATCTGTATTAAACGAAATGCCTCCTGGTCGAATACCGATAGAAACCAAAGTCGTACCGCCAGAACATAGAGGGCAGGTTAATTTGTTTATTGCAGATAGAATTAAGAAAGGTCAGCAGGCTTACGTTATTTGTCCTCTGATTGAGGATTCTGAATCGATGGAAGTAAAATCAGTAAAAGCTGAATTTGAAAGGTTACATAAAGTTTTTCCTGAGTTCAAGATTGGGCTTATGCATGGCAAACTGAAATCTGAGGAAAAAGAGGCAGTGATGAGTAGATTTAAGAATAAAGAAATTGATATTATGGTTTCTACATCAGTTATTGAAGTTGGTGTGGATGTTCCTAATGCTACTGTTATGTTGATTGAGGGGTCGGAACGGTTTGGATTATCGCAATTGCATCAATTTCGTGGGCGTGTTGGAAGGGGGGATATACAGTCTTATTGTTATCTTTGTACAAGTCCTGATGCGAAAGGTTCTTATACACGTCTAAAAGCCATGGTTGAACATACGGATGGATTTAAGTTGGCGGAAATTGATTTGAAACTTAGGGGTCCTGGTGAGGTTTATGGTGTGCGTCAGTCTGGAATACCCGATTTAAAAATTGCGACTCTAACAAATGGGGTTCTAATCGTCCGAGTGCGTAAAGCTGCGGAGCATATGATTGAAAAAAAGAGTTTGGATAAGTATCCGGTACTTAAATCTATGCTTGTTAAGTTGAAGTCGAAGATGGATAAGGCATGAATTATTTCTGATTTCCCACGCCTACTGCGGGGCAGGCTGATTTCACATTTCTGATTTCACATTTCTGATTTC
>JAOZLT010000086.1:4591-6220 GCA_029934675.1 Candidatus Altimarinota bacterium
ACGCCTACTGCGGGGCAGGCTGATTTCACATTTCTGATTTCACATTTCTGATTTCCATTCTGATTTCTGATTTTCATTTTTTAAATTTAGCTAAAAAGCCCCGGCCATTTCTGGATGGGGCTTTTTAAGGTTATTAAATTATATTGCTCTCATTTCTCCTGTTTTTCTTCTCTTCCTGCTTATTCGTTTGTTCCGTAATTGACGATCCCCGCAGTGCTTACCTTCTTCGTGGATAGGTCTAGAATCTAAAAAATCTTTAATTGCTAATCTGTCCATTTTCGCTTGTACGCTTTCAATATTAAATAGGGGGTCTGAAGTAGCGTTAGTAGTTGCTATTCTTGTTTCTTCAGCCAATGCTTCTTTCTTTTTTTGCTGTAATACTTTCATATATTCATAAAACAATTGTGCTCTTTCATTTGTTGTATCAGGTGTTACTGGTATATTGGGTTTATCAAAATGTCCTCTCATAAGTTTCGATTCTAGTTTGATTAATTTCTTTTTTTCTTTATCTAATGCTTTGAAATCATTAAATATTAATCTCCACTTTTCATCTAATTGAGCTTGATTTATTGGATATCCATGAGAATAGCATTCTCCAGTATATTCCATCTCCATTTCTAAACTGACACATTCATCATATTCTTTATCGTAATCTCTTTGAGTATATTTAATATTTGCTCTTAATTCGGAAATTTCTTCCATTAGCTCATATTCTTCTTTATAAACCCTAGCTAGATTTAGTTCACTTAATTCTTTTTCACTTTGTTCATCGTAATAATTTATTTGGCCTGTTTCAAATTCAATATTATCTTCTTCGTCTGATAAATATTGATTCCACTGTTTTAGTTGTTTAGGAGTGGCGTTTTCTCCTGCTAAAAGGTATTCCTCATTACCAAGAGATTCTATTATTTCTGATTGTACTTCTTCTATATCTCTATTTGTTGTTTGTTGCGTAATAAGAGATTGAAGTTTTTTTGGTGTAGATTTTCGTTCTATACATCTTTGTTTACTAGGAGATTGGCGATCACCATTTTTTCTTCTCAAATCAATATTTTCTCTTCTTATATCAGATTCTGTAAAATTTAGTTTTTTTCTTTTAGATTCTGTTCTTTCAATTTGTTCTTGTAGGTCGGTTGGAGTGATAAGGGTATTACCTAATACTCTTCTAACTTCTTCAGCTTCGGGTTCCATTTCTGCTAAAAGTTCATCTTCTGATACAAAGTCATCTTCGTAATCCAAATAATCTAAGGGGCTAGCAGTAGTATTAGGTTTATCAAAATAGCCTTCTTCTTGTGCTATAAGTATTTCCTCTGGATTCATAGGTGTATTAGAGGCTTGTGAATCTTCAGCATATAATTGCATACCTCTACCTAATGGAGTTTTAGCTATTTGATTTTTTAACGATTTTTTCGGTTTGTGATTGTTTGATAAGTCGTCATTATTTCCCCAGTGTTCAGGTGTGGTAAATGCAAGATTAGTATTAGTAAAAGTAGACATAATAAATTTACTTATTTTATAAAATTGATTTATATTTTAACATAAAAAAATAAATATGTCAAGTGGAAACTCTTAAATTATCCCCATTTTTACCATTCTACACATTGGCTATTTGTTTTGCATAAGCTAAAA
>JAOZLT010000006.1 GCA_029934675.1 Candidatus Altimarinota bacterium
CACATCCTCCCCGATCTCCGCACCATTCTGATTCACATTTCCCCCAATTTTCGCATCACGCTGATCCACATATTTCCTAATTCTCGCATTATGCCAATCCACATCTTTCTTAATCCTCTCATCACTCATCCGCATAAATTTACCACCACCCACACATTTCTGATCCATATCTCCACCAACCTTCGTACTATCTCTATACGCATATCCACTAGTCTTTATGCTACTTCGATTTACACCTCCACCAACCTCCTCACCATGCTTATACAGAAATCCATCAATCTTCGCACTACTCTGATCCACATATCCACCAATCTTCGCACTACTCTGATCCACACATCCACTAACTTCTGCATTACTCATTTTTATACTATTTCGAATTATTGTACGTGACATATTAATATTGCCACCAATTTTACCATTGGTTAAATCGAACTCAGGTAATTCATATCCCCTAATATCCAAATCAGTTTTCGGAAAATTCCTGCATCCTAACTCCTGCATGCGTATAAAGCGCTCTTGCCCGGGTTTTAAATTATGATTTAGGCGATTTCTGAATATAAAAACTTCTCTTAATATATCGGGATCTCCAACTGATTCGGTTGATAAATTTTTAAGAAAGTTATAATCATTTTCATCAATTTCACCATCATCAAGTTGATGTTTTAGCGATTCATGAGTCCAAGTTGGTTTAACGGTTTCTCCATCGGCAAAATCCTGTATAAATTGAAATGGATTATTAGTTGGTGTATTCATAATTATTTGTTTGATTACTAAAAATGGAAAGTAAATATACGATATAAATCTTATTTTGTCAAGAAAAGATTGACAAAAATTTTAAAATATTATTGAATCAGCTTCAATTTAATATTTAAGAAGAAATACAAGTTCTCTTATGGGCGGTCCTGTACTGCCAAATAGTTTCTCGCTACTTCCTATGAAGAACCTAGGAATACTTACATTCGCCAGCTTAAGTCCGGTTACACCAACGTATGCGATTGATTATAATTACAATTATCCTCAAGCCAATAGTCAATTTCACCCTAAGTACTCCGATTATTACAACGGTAATAAGCGTTTAATTTTTTAGTAGCGTATAAATATACTCATATATCTGTTGCAACTCATCCATCTCACCGCCCAAAACTGAGTAACCGCCACATGCTAATAATATTTGGTATCCAAGTGGTACTTAAATGTCTAGTCAGCACTTCCATCTGTTTCTCCGCCCCACCATAGTTGGGGGTGTCTGTATAGAAGATGATATCTTTCATAATTAAAAAGCTATTTCTTTTTTTGAATTTCCTCTAACAATTCCAATGTTGCTTTAACGGATATATTGTCAGTTTTATTTAAAATAACACGTTCCTTATACTTTTCCTTTAAGGGTGTTATAAATTCATCTGCCCAAGAGGGGGCTAAAACAACTACGTCATTAAAATCAATTTCAATATTTTCATCATCCTTTAGTTCATTCAGCAAGGGCTGGAAAGCTAAATATGCCTCCTTGCCATTTGGGCGAGATACTAGAATTGTACCGAATTTTTTTAGAACAATATTCATATTAAAATGGATTAATAATTTATTACAGCTAGACAGCCATTGAGAGGGAAAGGAGTATTTGTAATGTTTAAAACAGGGTTATTATTATTCAACTCAAGTAATGCATCACCAGTTTGGAAAAGTAGACCAAGTGATAGTTGAGTAATATATTTTTTAACATATTTAAGACCGTTTCCTCTAGCCTCAGGCGCTCGTCCTGAAATTACTTTCGTAAAAGCAACTTTTAATGCTTCATCATGTCTTTTTAGTGTTGTATCAACACGACTGAGAGTATGAAGAATGCCTTGTCCACGGTCGGCCAGTACAATTTGCGAACGTTCTAAATCATAACCAAAGAATATGCCTGGTATATCTGGCCAATTAATATTATGATCAAATGAATTATTACCAATCTCACCAACAATGGATACAATCAAAGGAAAAGTAGTTGCCACTTTTGAATCTCGACTTAAACGTATTGAAAGAGATTCTAGACGGACCTGAAAAATATCACGTGACTTACAATAATAAAAATCAGGTATTTCAATAGGTGACTCACTAGAGACCCAAGAGCGAGCAACACCAGACAATTTTTCTTTTAAAAGCAAGGTATATACATCCTCTTTAAGATATTTTCTTGGACTAGTTGGTGTTAGGCGGATAGAGTTTAAAATACCTCGCTTGTCCCAACGTCGTAACGTATCAATAGATACATCAAGAATTTTTGTCACTTCTCCGATTGATAATAAGCTTCTAGTCATAAGTTGTGAGCTATACAAATAATATTAAACCTATGCAACTCTATGTAAATTATATCATATCTATGCAAACCTATGCAATATCTATTAAACCTATGCAAAAAACTTATAACCTATGCAAAACCAAAAATCTATTTAAACACTTATTTCACTGACTTTTCCTCCCTTTGATACTCAAAATAAGAATAAACAACAGGATACAACCCTGCCCACAATACGGAAACAAGCACAATCCACAAAGCAAATCTATCCAAAACCACTGTCAGAAATATAAGTACTCCAGCTGCTTTAAATAGTTTTCCAGCAAGCATATGGGTCTTTTTCCATACGTTATCACTACTTAATGTCCACGGTGTCCGAATGCCAATAAACCAATTCCTCTCCGCATGCCCCAGCATCTGTCCTATAAATATAAACAACACTCCCATTGCAGGTAATAGCGCTGTTGTCATGTTAAAAGTATAACCAAGGTTATAAGCAATCGTCAGTATATATACATAGAAGAGGAATATAGCCATAAGCAGGATAAACCAGTCAAACCATATCCTAAATTTCGCAATATTCTTCTTAAGTGGATCAATCTTTGGAATTACTAAAAACATCAAATACATCAACAGTGTGATTCCCGGCATCAAATATAGTGCCCAGCACTTACTCATAGTATCATTCGCCTCCCCCGCCGCATTCCAATGACTTGCCATCTGGTTTGGCATTTGGGGATAATAATATGTGGCAATGCCGAATAACATTAGGATAATAGCAATAATTATCGCATGTACATAAGTATATTTTTTACTCATTTTCATTTTTCGTTATATATTGTTGGACTACGTTTGATAGCGATTGATAAACATAAAACACAATAGAGATTCAAATCCATCGAAGTCAATCGAAATCCACAGGCGTCCATAGAAAAAGGAATTTTCGATAACAGTTTTTAAAATTTATGTTTTAAATAGTGAAAGTTGACTGGGTGGTGCTTTTTCAGAACTATATACCTATTTTATAAAATTCCCTGACGTTTAGACACCGTGTATGATTAACTTGTTTATAGCTAATCAAAAGCACGATACTCAATCAAAATTATATCAAGTTACAGAACAATTATAACTATAATAATGAAATTTTTTTAGTACGTTATGCAAATTATTTTAATGATGTGGTTATTTAGTAAGGATTTCGTCCTGTTTATTATGTCATAATGGACTCATCAGTTCCGCTATCAGCGGAAGATCCTTTGGAGCCATCTCGATGTACAATCGATACTGGCTCCAGTTAAGTGTTAATAAAAAGTGTGATTACGATACGAGGCAATTCCAGGCGACCTCTTGCTCCTTTTTTGAGAGCAATTGCAAAGCGTTCGAGAGAAGATGAGCGACTGCTACCATCCACTGTGTTCGTGGGCTGAGGGGGCCTGTCCATGTAGTATAGATTTTCAGCGACTCTCGGCTTGGTGCCATAATGAGGTCGATGGTGTCAAAACAGAAGATGAATATAACGACAATTTCAAAGATGAAGTGTACATTTTTCATGGTTTCTGCGAGCCAGAGCTCGACGGCCTTGTTGACGCACTTGAGAGCGTGCTTGGCGTCGCTCATGGCTTTGGCTTGAATATTCCTGTCGCTGGTTGTAGTGTTGGTCGAGACGTTCTCGTTACCCTGTGCTTCCTCGAAGGCCTTCTCGGCTTCATGGATTTGGTGGTGGGCGTTTAGAATGAGTCGCACCGCAAAGCTGATTGAGCTGGACCCTCTGCCTATCACACTATAGGCTGCAGCCCATCGCACGTCCGTATTGCTCTCGGATGGCAAAGACGGGATAACTTCACGGTATACTAATGCTTTATAATAATTGAGCCAATCGTCGTATCCCTTTGCTGTGTAGCCCCGTTCGCAGGCGCTGCTTCGAATGATTAGTGTCTCTACTGTTTCCGTCATTATCATTCTCCTTTGTCGCCCTCGCGACTATACGTATAAAAAACACTTTTAAATTGTTAAATAACACTTGTAATCTAGAGGTTTCGTCATTACAAAAGTAAAACGAAATCTACATTTATAACTAAAATATCATGAAAAAGATATTTTGTCAATAAAGGATTGACAAAATACTAAAAACATGTAGAATATAATTCTAAAACTATATTTCATGAAAAAATTTATACCACTATTCATTATAGGATTAATAATAACCAGCTCACTGCTATTTGCAAATAACGTAAGTGCAGATTATTATAACACTCCTCCATCAAATGCTGTATTCCACCCAGAAAATCCCGATTACTACGATGGTAATAAGCGTTTAACTTTAAAGAAAAGGGCGGATATTGAAATGGCCAGCGCACCGAATTTGCACTACGACAAATACTCCAATGATTATTATTGGTGTAATTGGATATATAATAAGAATCTCGATACATGGGTGTGTGAAAAAAGTGCTGAAAAACCAACTCTCGATCCAGTTATCCAGAGTAAAAGTTACACTTCTAAAAACTCCGCACAGGCTGTATCAGCTTGCCCACTTGGTTATCAATATAGTTCCGTAGGCGGAGGTTGTGCACGAGTTCCATTGCCCACAAACTCTCATGTTAGTTCCAATGGAACAGGTTGGGAATGTAACGCCGGATATAGATTGGATGATTACCACACAGGATGTGTAAAAGGATATTCATCTTCATCCGCTTCTTACATTTATAATACTGCCTCTGCCTCCGAAACGGTCGAAAATAATGTCGAGCATACAACTGAATATGTTGATGGCGTAGCTGTAACGAAATACATTTATTATTATGACGAAGACGATAATAATTCTGTTCTGACAACTCAAAAACCCACAACATTACCATCTACAGGTCCTGCAATGGGGTTGATGTTAATAGGGAGTTTGGTTGGAGGAATTGGAGTAATTTGTCGTAAAAAGCAGTAAACAAACTTGAATAAACAAGTGTGTATATGATAATCTTTTGCACGCTTATTGATTATGGGTCAGTAGCTCAGTTGGTAGAGCAGTAGCCTCTTAAGCTATTGGTCCAGGGTTCGAGTCCCTGCTGACCCACCAGTTTAGTATTTTGATGATTAAGTAATATTTAGAAATGGCTTGGGTATACATATTAAAGGGGAGTAGATATTATGTCGGCAGTACCCCAACGTTAATTAAACGATTGAGAGATCATAGAAGAGGGAATACACATACCACTAAAAGAATTGGCGACTGGAAATTAACCAAGGTTATTTATTGCAAAACCTTAAATGAAGCAAGGGCATTAGAAGTAAGAATTAAAAAGTCAAAAAATATTAAAAGATGGTTAAGTTACCCATCTTTTTAGAGCAGTCCCGCATTTATTGCGGGGTTGGTCCAGGGTTCGAGTCCCTGCTGACCCACCAGTTTAGTATTTTGATGATTAAGTAATATTTAGAAATGGCTTGGGTATACATATTAAAGGGGAGTAGATATTATGTCGGCAGTACCCCAACGTTAATTAAACGATTGAGAGATCATAGAAGAGGGAATACACATACCACTAAAAGAATTGGCGACTGGAAATTAACCAAGGTTATTTATTGCAAAACCTTAAATGAAGCAAGGGCATTAGAAGTAAGAATTAAAAAGTCAAAAAATATTAAAAGATGGTTAAGTTACCCATCTTTTTAGAGCAGTCCCGCATTTATTGCGGGGTTGGTCCAGGGTTCGAGTCCCTGCTGACCCACCAAAATTTTTGTTAAAAAATTTCCTTAATTTTTGATCTTAATCTTCTCCTTAATCCTTTATAGGCAAAAATTTAAGAATTAAGATTAAGAAATAAGAAGAAGAATTAGGGATTTAATAATTTGTAAAAATCCTCGCTCAACCTTACAGTAATTAAGGACAAGTAATGCTTTAAATCGCTTATTACAGTGTTCAAAATGTGGTCGAACCATTTGGTCGCTAATTCAACATCTGTCTTGGAAGCCCTTAATCTTTATTCTTAATCCTTTCTCCAATTTCTAGAGGCGGAAATTCAAGAAAGAAGAATTAAGTATGCGGTATTTTTTTAATCCTCAATTATAAAATGTGTATTTTTAGAATTATTTACACTATAGTATAGATATAAAATAATTTAATAAAATTCAATTATGAACAACGTAACAGAAAATAAGAGTATGCCTCTTTTGGGAGATAAATTTCCAAAAATGAAAGTACAAACAACTCATGGCTTATTAGATTTACCTAATCATTTTGCAGGAAAGTGGTTTGTTTTATTTAGCCATCCTGCTGATTTTACGCCTGTATGTACCACTGAATTTGTCGCTTTTCAAAAAAAATATGATAAATTCAAGGTTTTAAACTGTGAGTTGATTGGTCTTAGCGTTGATCAGGTGTTCTCTCATATTAAATGGGAGGAATGGATAAAAGAAAATATGGATGTTGAAATTCAATTCCCAATAATCGCTGATACTGGATTGGTTGCTGAAAAACTTGGTATCATTCATCCAGGAAAAGGAACCAACACCGTAAGAGCGGTATTTGTTGTAGATACTGAATCAAAGATAAGGATTATGCTTTACTATCCACAAGAGTTAGGTAGAAATATTGATGAAATATTAAGAGTTGTGGAAGGAATGCAAATATCTGACAAACATGAAGTTGCTATGCCTGCAAACTGGCCAGCTAACGAGATAGTTGGGGATCATGTCATTATTCCACCAGCAACAGATGTCAAAACCGCTAAGGAAAGATTGGAAAAATCAAAAGCTGGAGAATTTGAATGTTTTGATTGGTGGCTGTGTCACAAAAAGTTGGAGAAATAAAATAACTTAGTTTTTCATCTCCGTTTTTAGCTTCTTCTGTATTATATCTCCAATTTCTACTTCTTTTGGTGCATCACAAATTATCGAAAATCCTTGTCCTGCACTTGCGGCCTCAATCTCATTACCATTCGCGGCATTAGAAAACTGTAACAATTTATAAGGAATTATAGCTTTTGGTGTAACAATTGAGAGTGAATCTCCTTTGTTTAATCTATTACGAACTTCTACAGTCATTTTGCCATTTGTTACATCTCGTACAACACCGGCAAAGCAGTAATTTTGATTATAGTCACCCCTTCTGTCCTTATATATCTGACCTTTCGCACCAGGTTTGCCATACCAAAAGCCAGTAAAATATCCACGTGTATCAATCGAAGAAATAAGCTCAAGAATTTCAGGCGTAGGTAGTTTGCTCTCCATCGCCAAATCCAATGCCTCCCGATAAGCTCGTGTGACAATAGCTAAATAATAAATAGTTTTATGTCTGCCTTCAATTTTTAATGAATCTAAACCAGCATCAACAACATCTTTCAGATGTTCAATCATACTCATGTCCTTTGCACTCATAATACTGGTACCATTCTGATCTTCTTCAATAGGAATATATTCACCAGGTCGCTGTTCCTCCTTTAAATATACTTTATAATTCCACCTGCAAGAGTGTGCACACATACCTTCATTTGCATCTCTTCCTGTCATAAAATTGGATATCAAACATCGTCCCGAATACGCCATGCACATAGCGCCATGCACAAATCCTTCTATTTCAACATTTACTCCTTTTTCGTTTAAAGTCTGCCGGATTTTCTGTAATTCACGCAAACTTACTTCTCTACCCAACACCACTCTCTCTGCGCCCTGTTTTGCCCAAAATTCAATAGCGGATGAGTTCAAAATGTTAGCCTGAGTACTTACATGAAGCGACAACCATGGACATTTTTGTTGGACAGTGACGAAAATGCCTGCATCAGAGATAAGAATACCATCAGGATCCAGTCCTTTTTTATGCAATTGAGTCAACCTGTCCAACTCTTTTTCCAGAAAATTTAGCTTATTTTCATGAGCATGGATATTCATTGTCAGATAGATTTTTTTACCCAACTTATTTTTCAAAATCAATGCTTCCTCAAGTGCATCACCTTCTTTATTCCCAATCTTCACTCGCATACTCATCGACTTAGTTCCCATATAACAAGCATCTGCCCCATATCGAAATGCGGTTTTCAGTTTTTCCATATCACCAGCCGGTGCTAGTAGTTCGGGTTTGTTCATAATTAGCTTGTAGATTGTACGAGATGTTGAGGAGCTTGTCAAAAAAGATTTCTCCCTCCCCAAGTGAGGAATGGCCGACACAAAGTGAAGGGGGTGGTTGTAACTATATGTATTAATTATATTCAACAAAAAACGACCACCTCCCTCGGCAAGCCGAGGATCCCTCCTTAATCGAGGAGGGGAAATTTACGGTTCAACATTGTCCCAAAAACCCATCTCTGATATTCTTAGTTTATGGAAAAAGACTTCGTACAATTAGATAAGGATAAGCTCTTAATTACCGTCAAACTTGACGATGGAGGCATGTTAGTGATAGGAAAAGATGATGTGGATATATCCTCATTTTCAGGAGGTCCAGGCGGTCAGAATGTGAATCGCAATATGGTTGGCGTCCGTCTTATTTATCGTATACCAGAAGATTATTTGAGTGCCGCAAAAAAAACTAGAGAGCTTGTAACAAAATCCATGAGCCAGAGAAGTCATGAACAGAATATGTTACAGGCATTTAGACAATTGGCAGATAAAGTCAGAAGATATTTCTACGTCCAGCCAGAACGCAAAAAAACAAAAACGCCAAAAAGAGCTAAGGAAAAACGTTTATCCAACAAGAAAATGCAAAGCCAGAAAAAACAGTCTCGCAAAAAAGTATTTGGTGACCTATAATACTCTCCGCGCTTCGATAAAATCGCAAATAAAAAATAGTAATTAGCAAATAGATTATGCAAATCATTCAATTTCAAGATTTAGTCCGCCGTTACCATTCAGGAGAAAGTTTTGTGCTTTTTGACACTGAAACAACAGGTCTGAATACTTTTCATGATGATATTGTTGAGATAGCTGGGATGATTTGGCAAAAAAATGGTGAAATGAAAACGTTCCAAGAATTAATAAGCGTGAATATGAATAAAATGACAGAGGGTGCATGGAAGATTCATCAGATACCAAGAGAGGATATTGAAAAAGCACGTCCTGCAAACGAGGTACTTTCCGATTTTATGAAATTCGCGGATAGTAAAGCTCTAATCGCTCATAATATTCGTTTTGATTTTGATATGCTTAATTCCAATCTCATTCGAAATGAGCTACAACCTTACTCAAATAATCAAGTAGCCTGTTCACTCGCTTATGCCAAGGAACAAAGTATGCCGGGTAAATTAATAGATTTAGCTAAACACTATCAAGTAAATATTAAGACGGGCAATCTCCATCGTGCTCTTTACGATGTCGAAGTGTTAATGCAAGTTCTAAATATAATGATGAAAGAACACGAACCTGCTGACTTACAATATTCTTTAATCCTTTAACATAACTACATCACTACATAGAGGCTACGCTCCTCACGTCGCTGAGGCTACAATAGTGGCTACAATTGTGGATTACCGATTACAATCTCAATGGTAGCCTCAAAGCGAAACGAAGTGAAGCGAAGTAGCCTCAACGTAGCCTCGATGTAGCCTCAACGTAAACATGAAGCTATCCCTAGGTTACATGACATTCCCCACAAAAGCTGAAGCCAAAAACATGGTTCTGGGGCTTTTAGAAGAAGGGCTAATTGCGAGCGCAAATATATTGCCTGGCGCTGAATCTTACTTCGCGTGGGATGATGAAATTCAAAAGGCTAGTGAGGTTGTGGTATTTTTTAAAACACGTACAAAAAACGAAGATAAAATTACAAAAATAATTCGCAAATACCATTCATACGAAGTTCCATGCGTTGTATTTACGCCAATCGTTCACGGTAATCCGGATTTTCTGAAGTGGGTGGATAAGAGTTGCTAATAATAACAATTTTTTATTTTACCATATGTATCGTCTGTGTTGGGAAAGCCATATTAATCTTTTCTTTCTCAAAAGCCTCTTTAATAGCAAAATTGATTTCTTGGCGGGCATTCATATTTTCTTTGTAGTCCGAAGATTTAATAAAATAAACAACTTCAAATATTAAACCTGAATCACCGAATTCTCGAAAATGTGCGCGATCCAAATCACATAATTTTACACTCTTTATAGCCTTATCTATTATTGTTGGTATTTTTTCCATTTTCGAATTTGGAGTATCGTATGTTGCATGAATTTCAAAAACTATACGTCGTTTCTTTAATTTCTTAAAGTTTCTTACCATTGTGCTAGTTAGTTCTTTATTTGAAAATACGATCTCTTCACCCTGTAAGGCTTGTACACGGGTAGTTTTAATCCCGATTTTTTTAACTGTTCCAGACTGGTCACCAACTACAATATAGTCCCCTATCTCAAATGGTTTGTCGAAGTAAATAGAAAAACTACTGAACATATCACTAAGTATATTTTGGGCAGCTAAGGCAATTGCAATACCTCCAATTCCTAAACTGGCGACAAGTGCGGATATATTTATGCCAAGATTGGATAATACAAGCATAAAACCTGTACCCCACAAAATAATTTTAGCAATCAGTACCATAGCAAAATATGCATTTCCTTTCTCTTTTCTTTCAATTCCCTTTTTCTTGGCATGTTTTGCAAGTATAAATTCAATCAAATCCGATGCAGATTTTGTAGCCCAGAAAAAAGCCAAAATAATAAGAAGAGCATTCATAATTTTAATTGCCAAATTTGGGATTATAAGGGACTGTAGGGCTATATAAAGTGAAACAAAGAAATAGGCAATTCCAGGAATGTTCTCAATCATTTGTACTAATTCATCATCTAAATCAGTTTTGGTTTTTTTTGCCCATCTCCCAATTTTGGTAAGAACAATTAGCTTAAAGATTTTAAATACAATTAAGAAGCCAATTAAAAGTCCGAGCGCAATCAAATAATCCTGTAACGAATTACTCCACAATACATAATCCAAAGTTCCATTTATTAAATTCATGATAGGTTTTGTTAATTGTTTTAAATCTGTTTTTGGAATGGTGGGCGATAGTGGAGTCGAACCACTGACCTCAGCAACGTCAATGCTGCGCTCTAGCCAACTGAGCTAATCGCCCATAAACAAGGAGTTGTGCGACGCGGTGAATGGATGCGATTACTCAATCCCGCAGAATTGCGGAATGAAATGTGACTGAGCTAATCGCCCATAAGCAGACGAATTATAAAGTTATCATAGAATCCAATCAAGTTTTGTTGTAATGTTACATCGGCAAAGCTATTGAGTATGTTGAAATGTTATTTCGTTATCTTATAATTATATGGCTGAAAGCGCAGTATTTATAGTTATCGCAGGGTTCATAAGTGTGGCGTTTGTATATGCTTTTAATCTAACATGGGTAAATCCTCGCATACTTGTTTCTTTTATAGTTATACTTCTTATCCCCGGTTTCTATGCAGCTTTAACAAGTGGACCATTTGTTCCTTCATCTCGAAAACGCCACAGAACAATGTTGAAACTTGCTGATTTTCAGCCCGATGATACTGTATATGACTTGGGATGTGGAGATGGAAGACTAGTTTTTCGAGCGTCAAAATTAGTCAAAAAGGCTATTGGTTACGAGCTTTCAATTCCCCTATATCTATTTGGTAAAATCCGCCAACTGTTTAATTCAAAAAACACCTCAATCCGCTACGGGAATATTTGGAAACAGGATTACAAAGACGCTGATGTAATTTTCTGCTACCTTCTACCCAATGCGATGAAGCAGTTCTATAAAGAAATCTGGCCAAAATTGAAACCAGGTACTCGAGTTATATCAAATGCATTTCCAATTCACGAAATCAAACCAGTCAAAAAGGAGGGGAAGGTTTATTTGTATGAGGTATAAGATTTTTTGAAGCTCGCTCTTGAGACTCGCTCTTATTCATGGTATAATGACAAGATGGATAAAACTCAAATTGTCACAACAGTGGACAGTGCCAAAGAACTATTCGAAATGGTAATGGATCTATATTCAAAGTATCTCGAAGAATTGGAGGTATATGTTAAAGCTATACCGGAAACCGAAATTGAAATATTAAATGAGTTAAATCGGCATATGGCAGAGGTGCAAGAAGCTATTGAACATGATATGGGTATTTTTGAAGAGGCAATTAATTATGATAAAGAAAATCTTCATCAATTAAAAGATAAGTTAAAAATCAATTCTATTTACAAAATATTAGGACAAAAATAATGTCTACAACTCCACAAGAAGAACCACAGGAAATGCCAGAAACACCTCCAATGCCACCACTTCAATCAGAAGATGGCAGTATTACTAAAGCAATGCAAAGTATCAAACAGGCACCGGACGTTGTAAAGGGGCATGTCCCCGAGGCTGTTAAACATCCAAAGGAAAGTTTGCTTGGCTCAATACACGGCGCGCAAGAGGCTGTTAAAAATGGTCTTGTTGGCAGTAAATCTATACCAGCTGAATGGAATAAGCTTAAAGGATCTTATTCTGATTTTTACAAAACATCTATTGGCTCAACCTTAAGAGCTACGAAAAAACTTGTCACATTACATCCTGTTCAGGCTGTTAAAGAATTTGTAGGTGGAACTACCGGTAACTTGGCAAACATGGCAAATATCATTACTTCCCCATCTCGTTTTGCGGTAGCAGGAAGTGCAAAAGTGGTTAATACAGCAGGAACTGTAGCTAAGTTGCCATTTAAAGCTGTAAAAGGAATCGCTAATTCTCCATTTAAAATTTGGAATACACTAAATACAGGAACCAATAAGCTATTTGGCATAGGCTCAAAAATTAAAGCCTGGAATGGTAAGGGGTTTTAGTTACATGATGTGAAAAAGCTATCGACTTATTCATGGATTTTTTTTAAAATAACTCCGTTATGGGGATGTAGCTCAGTTGGCTAGAGCACTTGCATGGCATGCAAGGGGTCAGGGGTTCAAGTCCCCTCATCTCCACCATTCTTCGCTTGCGAAGAATGTCCTTCGTAGCTTTAGCAAAGAATGGGCTTTTAGCCTATTTAAGAACGCAAGCTACGAATGGCACGCCATAGATGAATAGAGTATATCGCTTGCGAAGAATGAACAATTAACCTCTTTGAACGCAAGCTACGAGCAATTTAGTCAGTAAATCTTTGAAATCAAGACTGGGGTTTTTTGATAACGAAGGCTTAATTCCAACCAAGATATATTCTGTTATTTAGATAGTAGCTAAATCCGTATACATAAATCCCCACCATTAAAATTGTTAAGAAGGCTTTTTTAGAGTATCTTCATTCTGATAAAAGCCTAAGAAATGAAATGAATGAATTTGTATAGTAAAGCCCTAATCTAAAATTATATGAAAAAAGCCAATCAAATCACATTAAAAGATGAACTTACTGAATTTTTACTCTATACAACTCCAAATGGAGATACAAAAGTAGAGGTGTTTTTTCACAATGAAAATATTTGGCTTCCACAGAAACGAATTGCAGAGCTTTTTGGAAAAGGAAGAAGTACTATAACAGAACATTTACAAAATATTTTTGATGAAGGTGAATTGCAAGAAAAACTGGTAAGTCGGGATTTCCGACATACCACTCAACATGGGGCAATTGAAGGAAAAACTCAAACAAGCAGTGTGAAATTTTATAATTTAGATGCCATTTTATCCGTCGGATATCGTGTAAACTCCTCACAAGCAACGCAATTCAGAATATGGGCGAGTAAAATCTTAAAAGAATACATCCTCAAAGGATTTGCAATGGATGATAATCGGCTTAAAAATGGCCAATATTTTGGCAAAGATTATTTTCAAGAGCTTTTGGAAAGAGTCCGTTCGATTCGTACGAGTGAACGAAGAATTTATCTTCAAATTACTGATATTTTTGCAGAATGTAGCATTGATTATGATTGTAATTCTCAAATTACAAAGGATTTTTATACAACAGTACAAAATAAATTTCATTATGCGATTACAGGACAAACAGCTGCTGAAAAAATATATAATACAGCAGATAAAAACAAACCATTTATGGGCCTTACTACTTGGAAAAATTCCCCAAAAGGTAGAATTTTAAAGTCAGATACAAAAGTTGCAAAAAATTATCTTTCTGAAAACGAAATTAAACAATTAGAGCGAACTATTTTATCATATTTTGATTATATTGAACACCAAATTTCAATACGAAATGAACTTACTATGGAGAAATTAGCTGAGTCTGTAAATAAATTTTTGAATTTTAATGATTATAAGGTGCTCGAAGGAAAAGGAAAAATATCTGCATCTATGGCAGAACAAAAAGCTTTTGCTGAATATGATGAATTTAACAAAACACAAAAAATTGATTCTGATTTTGAGCAAGAAGTAAAAAAAATGCTTAAACAGTCAAACAATTAACCATCTCCACCAATTCCTCTACAACCTCCCGATTCCTATCACACCACTCACAAAATACAAAATAAGCCTCATCCACTAGTTCAATCAAGTTTTTCTAAAATTCAATTCATTTAGATAGCAGCTAAATCCCCATATATAAATCTCCACCATTATAATTGTTATAAAGGCTTTTTTAGAGTATTCTCATTCCGATAAAAATCTAAGACAAAATAATGGAGTTATCCCTCATTTTCAAAATTATTAGTGACTTTAGATTAATATTTATATTTTAAATTTTCATTATGAAAAAACTTATCTCTATTCTCCCATTTCTAATTCTCCCATTTCTATTATTAGGATGTCAGCCATCAGCGCAAGATAATCAAAATGATGAACCAATTGATTCATCTCCGAGCATAACAACGGAAGAGAAAGAAGTATCAACAAATCAAATTAATCAATCTTCCTCAGTAGCGGATCTTGAAGGAAAGCCTTCTGTGATTATTTTTGGTGGAACTTATTGTCCTCATTGTGTAGCGGCTATCCCTATCCTAAAAAAAGAAATTTGGGATATTTTTAAAGATGATATTAATATTTGGGTTAATGTTATAGATAAGAAAAAATTTGACGTAGAAGATGTTCCTCAAGGTTTTAACCCAAATTATACATTCGAAGGACTAGCAGGAGAAGAGTGTAAATATGTTCCATCTTGGGTAGTATTGGATGTAGATAGGAAAGTGGTTATATCTTCTTGTGGAGGTAAAAAAGGAATAGATGAGATGAAGAAGGAAATTGAAAATCTTTTATAAAAAATATTTATCATGACACTCTTAGAGTCTCTTAAACTTTCTATGGGCTCAAATATAATTGATTTCAGCTTACCTGCAACAGATGGAAATACATATTCACTATCAAATTTTTCAGATAATAAAGTTTTGGTTATTATTTTTATGTGTAATCATTGTCCATACGTAAAAGCAATTATCAATCGCCTTATTAAACTTCAATCCGACTACTCCGAAAAAGGTGTACAGATAATAGGAATCAACGCTAACGAATCCAAAAACTATCCAGAAGATTCTTTTGATAGTATGAAGAAAATAGTAGAAGAAGCTGGTATCAACTTCATATATCTCCACGACGAATCTCAAGAGATTGCAAAAGCATATCAAGCTCAATGCACTCCAGATATTTATGTTTTTAATCAGAATAGAAAATTGATATATCATGGACGATTGGATGACAATTGGAAAGAGTCAAATAATGTCCAAAAACAAGACTTACGAGAAGCTCTTGATGCAACACTTTCTGGCCAGCCTATTACTGATGTCCAACATCCATCTATGGGGTGTTCGATTAAGTGGAAATAAATCCATATTGTAACCTGTTCATCCACCTTTAACGGATTCGCGTAACCAAATAGTTGTAATAATAAAGATCAAAACAATTTGGTAACAATCTAGTTACAATTTGAATATATAAACAAAAAAAAAGCAGTCTCGTATTATACGAGACTGCCTATTTCACAGTATCCAGTTGCTCCTTTTTGTACCAGTTCAGACGTGAAAGAATTGAGTAAATAGCAAAGATAATAGTTAAACTCAGAATGAAATTGGGCAGAATAGCCCAGTACTCCTTGTTCTCAAGGCCTAAATCTACCGTAATACAGCAAATTATAGTAACCCACTGGAGCATCGCCTTGGTTTTTCCAACCCATGAAGCCTTCGACTGTTTCACATATTTTTGCAGGAATCTGAAGGGGCGACGAAGTAATGTCCCAAAGACTTCCGGAGCGACTATTATAATCACGAGCCATGAATTCAGGATATCAGTCCAGAACCCAAAGTAAACCAGAATAGACAAAGCCTTAAGCTTGTCAGCAAAGGGATCGAATACTTTTCCAAGGTCTGTCGTTCCTGGGAAATTAAATTCAATCCACCACTTACTAAAAATAGTTCTGGATATGCCAATTCTGACGTTTTCAACTTTGCCGTTCGGGAAACGAACATCAGCGAATATCTGCATGGCTATATCCGTATCCCATTTTTTTGGCGAGGCAAGTAAGGTGTGTTTTAAAGCACGCGCCATACGACCATCAAAATAATCAAGCATGGCACCATAAAAGCCAATAATAAGTCCCCATACTGGATTACTTGCAAGATAGAGGCTAAATCCAAATATCGTAAGAATGAAACTGTACAAAGTAAGCCAATTCGGTGCAAAGGGCCTAAAACAACTCTTGTATTTTATACAGCCAAGAAATTGTAGAAAGTTTGTGGAAAAAAGCGGTGCAATAAAGAGCACCACGACTATTGTCAAAAGAATTATTTTGACCATGTTTGCTCTCCTTTTCGTTTGATTGGGATGATAATTTAAAAGAACACTGTGAATATATGAACGTAGTCAGCACCAAAATGGACTGAAATACGAGGTTCCAATCTTAGGAGTACATCCTATGGATGTCAAACTCAAAACTCTAAATTCAAAATTCAAAGAAAGACCAATATTATAATCGATACAATCAATTTTGAGTTTTGGACTTTGAGTTTTGAGGGTCTGGGTATAAAAAATTACAGTAGAGCGTCACGAATACGTCTAATACCCTTCTCAATATCCTCCATTGAAGATGCATAAGAAAATCTAATATATTTATTTCCTGCTTCGCCAAACGCACCGCCCGGCACAACGGCTATTTTAGCTTTTTCCATCAAAAATTCCGTAAATTTAAAACTGTCATTTACTTCGTTTGTAAATGCGCCACTTACATCCGGAAAAGCATAAAATGCACCTTCCGGTTTTACTAATTTAAATCCTGGAAGTTTGCTCATTTCCTCATAAACATAATTACGTCTTTTAACAAACTCATCTGCCATCTGTTTAATCGAATCTTGTGGTCCTGTCAGAGCTTCTAGTGCTGCTTTTTGTGAAATTGAACATGGATTAGATGTTGCATGACTCTGCAAGTTCCCCATCGGCTTTATAACCTCTTGTGGCCCTGTAATATAGCCAATCCTCCACCCGGTCATAGAATAGGATTTAGAAACTGCGTTTACAGTAAAAACCAAATCCTTCATTTCAGAAATACTACCAATACTAAACATTTCTTTGTCATCATACAAAAAATATTCATATACTTCATCCGAAATAATATAGAACTTATATTCAAGTGCCAGTTTTGCGATTTTCTCAATTTCCTCTTTCTCAATTACCATTCCTGTCGGATTATTTGGACTATTTAAAATCAGGCATTTTGTTTTTGGTGTAATGGCAGATTTTACCATTTCAGCAGTCAATTTAAAGTTATTCGGTGTTGTGTCCACATAAACTGAAGTTCCTTCACAAACAGCCACTATATCCGCATAACTAACCCAAAACGGTGAGGGGATGATAACTTCATCACCAGAATCCAAAATTGCCATAAAACAATTATACAATGCCTGTTTACCTCCGTTTGTTATTAATATGTTAGAAACCTCACAGTCAATTTGATTATCACGTTTAAATTTATCGCAAACAGCCTCTTTAAGCTCCACAATACCAGTTGCCGAAGTGTATTTTGTGAATCCCTCATCCAGTGCACGTTTAGCCGCATCTTTAATATTGTCTGGCGTATCAAAATCTGGTTCGCCTGCCCCAAATTTTAAGATATCGACACCTTGTTTTTTTAGTTCGATAGCTTTAGCATTTATGGACAAAGTGGCTGATGGTTGAATTTTTTGTATTCTCTTGGAAAGCATGATTTTTAAATTAAAAGATAAGCTGATATCTGACCACTGAAAGCGACATTGTTCAATGTCGCTTTCAGTGGAGGGTGATTATGCTGTCTAGCCTAAACTCTTCCTTATCCCCGCTGCCTTCTCAAGTTCATCCGAAAAATCCTCCTTATCCTTCATTTTCAAATAAATTGATGAAACAAGATTGCGGTGGATAAAATGCTTAGTCTTAATCGGTCCAAGTTCTATTTTTAAATAATTTTCCAC
>JAOZLT010000087.1:0-3496 GCA_029934675.1 Candidatus Altimarinota bacterium
TACAATCAAAATTCAGACAACAATACTAGTTCAATTTAACTAGTTTCTTTTGATATTGTTTAACAAGACCCCTGATAACTGACAGGTCGAAGGTGTTCTTTTTAATTTTAGCAACGTCTGCTCTGACGTCTGATAATTTAGAGTTAGCCGAAATTGCACTGATTTTTAATTCGTGCTAAAGTACAAAATCTAATTAATAACTTCAACAATATGAAAAAAATACTATGGGTTTTTCTTTCAGTCTCTGCACTTACACTTGTCGGCTGCCAACAGGCTGTAACATTTGACGCTTCAGATTTTACTTCGCCAAATGCACAAGATATTAACGTTCAAGATGTTGATTTCGACGGCGACGGCAGTTCGGAAAAGGTATTATATTACAAAAGCGACGACACGGTAGGACGAGAGATAAAAACTACCAACGAGCACTTATCTATATTATCTTACAGAAATTCTGAATGGCAGATCGTCAAAGATGATGCTTTTGCTAACACTAACCAACCAGTAAATCGTTTTTATCGTGAACAAAAAATCGTAGACTTCGGCAACGATGAAAAACAAGAACTTTTTGTTCAATGGTCTTATGAGCGACCACTTGGTATTGGGACTTACTATGTCATCGCTTTTGTAAATGGAGAATACAAATTTCTGGATTCACCACGTCTCAATGAACTTCAGTATCTCGATGTGACTAAAGGCGAAACAGAAATGTACCTCACTGCCGTCGCCGTCTCGTCTAATGGCATAGAAGAGAGCTACACAATATACTGCAAAGAAGACTTGGAAGGAAAACCTATGTCGAACCGTTATGAAAAATCGTGCCGTGATATTAAGCTCATGGTCACTTTAGAGAACGAAAACCTGAAAAGACAGTAAAAATCAGCGCAACATCAGCCAACACTGCATAAGCGGCTACGCTCCACTGTGTTCCGCTTCGCCCATATTTGGCGCTGGTAAGGTGCTTTCGCGCCAAATTGTACCAGCGCCAAATATCGCTTATGCAGGAGCGTTATATGAAATACATTTTTTAGAGAAATTTACCGGCAAAATAATATTCACTTGTATTATCCAATAAGATAATATCTAATGATAGTATCATGGTTATTAAGTGTTACGCATTTAGGAATAAAGATAAGGAGCTGGAAGCACCATTTCTTGAATACCTTGAAAAATATGCAATCAAAAAGAGAGACACGAAAAAGAAAGTGGATTAAAAAGCTAAGCAAATCATGAACATCAAAGCTCATCTAAAATATTTATCAGACAATAGGGGGAAATATGATCTACCCCCCCCATAGTCCAAAAGTACAAAAAACGAAGTATAGGAATAGTAAAAATTAAAGAAGCTGATAAATTAGTCCGAATTGCATTTTACACAAAAAAAGGAAATGCCATCTTACTTCTCGGGGCAATGAATAAGTCCAAATTATACGAAAAAGGGATGAAGCAAAAAGTTGATAAAATGATTGAAAAATTCTTAGATAGAATGGAGGAATACAGACTTGATTATATAAATAAGGAGCTAACCTTACCACTAAAATAATAACTTTAATAACATGAAGACTAAAAAATACTCAAATATATTTGAGGAAGCTAATAAGAACCCCAAAGCAAAGGCATATTTTGAGGAAGCTAAGGCGAGAATTAGACTAGCTGAAGCATTGCATGAAGCTCGAAATTCAAAAGAACTTTCTATGGCAGCGCTTGCCGAAAAAGCAGGAACCACACCAGCTGTAATTAGTCGAATTGAAAATGCTCAAGTTTCAGCAGGAATTGATGTTATTTATAAGCTTTTCAAAGCATTAGGCAAAAAAGAATTGCATTTAAATTTAGCTTAAAGGTTATTAAATATAATATGTGCATTGGCTTGCTTTTTTCATCCACTTTAGTGTGAATAAACCCGGCTCAAACGTGAGGGAAGATGTGCTTTGTGATTGCAACCCAGGCTCCTTTCTTACTTCAAAGCCTTTTTTATGGATTAGCAATTTACGATAGCCTTAAGTTTCTACAAAAAAACTCAGGTTGTTATTCATTGTTAACCTGAGTTTAGTGTTGTTTTGACCAAAATTAAAGTTAAAAAACAAGAAAATACTAAAGATCAAAGTTTAAGAAACTAGCATATCTCCCCCTACAGAAGAACGGAGCCGCGCACCACCGACAACATCGCCAGAACTGAATCTGTTGAAAAGGATCTTACGGCGGGCCGGATCGAAGCTCGCACCCGGCACGTCGGAGTTAGATAAAGCAGGATCATCATCCAATAATGTAAATAATTTCTTATCAACGGGGTTACCATTTCTGATAGCTTCCATCATGAGAAGTGCATATCTGTGCCTGTCCATGCCTTTTTCACCAGACTTGCGAGCAACTTTTCGGTTTTTTATACGTTTATCGAATCTCAAATCAAGTTCATCACCTTCATAAGTTTCCATTTCCTGAGCACTATCAACAATAACGGCACGCCAGCCTGTGATTTTATCTGAACCTGAATCAGAATCAGTATAAATTGCACTTGCATGAGTATCATTCTTCTGTATTCCCTGCTTATGGGCATCAAGCGCTTTAACCTTGGAATCAAATGAAGTTTCAGGAATTAATAACAAAGTCGGCTTCTGAAAATTATTGGCAATTTCAAGTTCTTCCAGTTTAAAAGTGCTCATAGCCTTTTCGAATGAAGGACAGGCGACATCACCTTCTTTAGCTTCACCGTTTTCAGTTAAAAAACCATAATGCTTTAAGGTGTTAATTCTTTCGCCATACTGAGCTTCAAGATTAAGTTGACGGATAAGCTCTGGTATATCGGCAGGTTTTGGCTCTTCGGTTTCAACATCATTTTTAATCTGTTCAGCAGTTTTAATACCAAATGTATTTTCAGCTAGTTCGCGTACAGCCACCACCAATTCTGGTGTACACTCAGCTTGCTCTAACGTTTTACCAGTTGCTATAAGCTCAATAGCTTTTAAACGAGCTCGTTCCTTGGTTATTTCAGACATAATACTAAGTAGTTATTATAGTTGATTTATATTATATATATTTTTATTGTTTTGTCAATAATATTTTACAAAATACTAGAATATGGTAGAGTTAGGCAAAATAATAAAAAACCGCTTTTATTGACAAGTATTATAATATAATATATTCTAAATAAGTAAATAACCATAATATTATGAAAAAAATACTATTCTTAGGAATGATATTCAGCTTAATGCTGTTATTTTATTCCAATTCAGCACTTGCATTCTCTTGTACCTCACCATATGTTGAATATCAGGGGAGTTGTGTAGATCCTATTCCTGCCTGTAAAACACCAATAGCCAATTCAGTAAGCTGTATAGATAAGATTGAGGATGGAGAATACACTGAACATTACACTTTTAGTTGCTTGCCGGGATATACAAAAACAAGTGATAAGTGTATTGGTAGCAGTAAGTGCACCGCTCCCAACGTTGAATATCAGGGGAGTTGTGTAGATCCTATTCCTGCCTGTAAAACACCA
>JAOZLT010000087.1:3596-6126 GCA_029934675.1 Candidatus Altimarinota bacterium
CAACGTTGAATATCAGGGGAGTTGTGTAGATCCTATTCCTGCCTGTAAAACACCACCTGCAAATGCAATGCCATCCAGTTGTATAGATAAGATTGAGGATGGAATACTTATTCAGAATTATAATTTTCAATGTGAAGATGGATATATCAGATTAAATGGCAAGTGTATTATAAAAAATTATTATAAACCCTCTAGCTCAAGTACTATACAAATTCCACCGGCAGACTTTGAAGATGAAGTTATTACAAATCCTGAAAGCTACAAAAATCCCTTCCCTGATACTAATATTTCATATGTAGAAGGAAAAGCGGCTTCTGAACTTTATCGTCGCGGTGTACTTGGTGGTTATCCTGATGGTGAATTTAAGGGTTCACGTAATGTAAATCGTGCTGAGGCTGCGAAATTTTTATTACTTGCCAAACTTGGTGCAGTTGCTGACTTGAAAAATTCAGGTAAGTTTCCTGATGTGCTGGAAGGGCAATGGTATGTAAAATTTGTTGTAAAAGCAGCTCAATTAGGTGTTATTGAGGGTCATCCAGATGGATATTTCAGACCACAAAATACTGTTAATACAGCAGAATTCCTTAAAATGCTTACAAAAACCTTCGGCCTTAGTGAAAATTTAGAATATACCTACACTGATGTAATATCTTCTAATTGGTTTGCACGTTATGCAGGAACTGCTCAAAAATATATTTTATTCCCAAATCGCAGTACAAAATTGGAACCTGCAAGAAGCATGACAAGAGATGAAGTTGCAGTGGCTATTTACCAATATCTTAAAAATAGATAAATTGTTTATTAAAAGCGGTTTTTTATTACATTGCCTAACAGCAACTGTAAGTCGCAAACGTTACAGTCCTTAACTTCTCCATATATAAAATCGACATCGTCCTGCAATCGCTCAATAAAAATACCGTTATAGTGAATTTTATCTTCAAATTCTCTAATTAATTCTAAAATACCTTTTTCGTTCATATTTATATGACAAAATTCTGACGTAAAGAAATATCTGTTGAGTTTTATAAACAATACTTTCCTATTATCTCCTTAACAATCTCCCTCTCATCCCACTCAGTTGGGCCTGAGTTTAATGTGCGGGTTGGGAGGTTCCCCATACCTGTTACAACAATTATATCGCCCTCTTGTGCATTTTGAACTGCAAATTCAATAGCTTTATATCGGTCTTCAATTAAATGGAGGCCTTCTTCCAGTTTTTTAACTTTCTTTGCGCCTTCCAAAATCGCTTTCATAATATCCATAGGGTTTTCGGAGTAAGGCTCTTCGTCAGTTACAATTGTAACATCTGTATTCTCAGCAACTATCTTACCCATAATGGGCCGTTTTTTCTGATCGCGGTCACCACAACTGCCGATAATTCCGATGATGCGATTTGGCTTAGTTTCGCGCAGAGTTTTGTAAAGTTTTTCGAGGGAATCTGGCGTTAGCGCAAAGTCGACCAGAACCTCAAAACCTTTCGGACTTTTAATGGATTCCATCCGTCCAGGAACGCCCTCAAATGACTCCAGCCCTCTTTTAATATCATCTGGGCTGACTTTACAAGCTAGTGCTACACCTGTTGCAGCAAGAGCATTTTCGACGTTAAATGAACCAGGTATTTTTAATTCTATTCCAATTTCATCCGGGCCGTGATGTAAAGCAAATTTAGAACCGAATTTGGAGCAAATCATATGATGAGCACGAACATATCCCTCGTCAAATCCGTATGTAATTTTAGTAGGACATGTAATTTCATCGAACTCTTTAAAAAAGGTATCGGTTGTGTTCAAAATCATTGCCTGCTTGTGCGGAATTTCATTTAATTCTTTTAACAAATGACGGTGACAGGTTTTGCTGACGATATTGAATAATATTTTTTTAGCATCTTTATACCTTTCCATTGTCCGATGATAATCGAGATGTTCGTGGGTAATATTTGTTAGTGCGGATATGCTAAATGGTATGCCCCACAACCGACTTTGGTGAAGTGCGTGAGAAGATGCTTCTATTACCACATATTCGCATTTGTTTTTCAGACAGCGTTTGAGGAATTTCTGCGTAAGGAACGGTGACATGGTAGTTTTTTTGGATTTGTTTGGCGTGACTTTTCCCTTCATGCTGAATTGGACTGTTGATAACATGCCGACTTTTTTGCCAGATGACCGCAAAATATGCTCGATCATGTGGACAGTGGTAGTTTTACCATTTGTTCCTGTAACACCAATACAAACCATCTTTTTCCCCGGAAAACCATATTTTACCGCAGCTACAACTGCCTTTGTCTTATGCCAAAACAGACGAATTGGGTTGTCGGGGCTGATTTTTTTGCGGAGGTAATTTAACATAAAACTCGAATATTAAAACTCAAAGTAAATTCTAAACCTAAACATCTAAATGTCCAAAATGTTTTGGGAATAAAATCAATTTCAACAATATATATCATTTAAATCATCTGTAATCTGTTTTTTTAAGCCACTTAGATTGTTGATTATTTTTGGTTTACGGATTTTGTGTAAAACTTTAAATGTTA
>JAOZLT010000088.1 GCA_029934675.1 Candidatus Altimarinota bacterium
AAGTAATGACCTCATCTGCCTGTTTACCGACATGCAAATCCGAAAGTAATAATAGGAGAAAAGGAGTTTTTACTCTAATAATCAATCTGCGAAATCCATACAATCCTTTAATCCAGAGAATCTGGGTTCAGACAATTAAAATAGGCTGTTTTTTATCATTAGAAAATGACTTATTCCCCACCCAAGAGTCGGAGAATTCTAATTGATTAAAATTAATTCAAGAAAAAAAACTCCTGACTCCTAAAATCCATTGTTTTTAGTTTTTAGTGGTGTTTTTTGTATTCGTCGGTGGTATTTGGGGCAAAAGGTTGAAGTTTTAAGTTAAACTACTTTTAATATTTTAGTATTCATTCGTTTTGTGAATAAATATGAGATGTACAAAAATCCACCAATTAACATTGGTACCAGAAGAAATGTCATGCTTTTTCCGAAGATCTCTAATTCCGTAGTTAAATTAAAAATAATATGAAGGAAGAAGGCGAGCATCATTCCTTCTAAAACTAATACTTTTTTTTCATGGCCTCCGCGTCTTGAGGGTCGTGCTTTTAGTATATTTTGTCTTATTATGTGTAGTGATAGGATTTCGTGGTTAAACCAATCTTTAAGTTCAAATGAAAGTAGGCGTTTTTTGTTGAATGGACTAATTTGCTTAGAAAAGTATGCATAAGCCCAGATAAGCCCGGCTAGACCCGTAAATAATGTATGTGCGAACATCGTGCCCAGACTTCGGAAGCCAACAATATATATAAAATCTAGAATATTTGTTCCAAATGATTGTAGACTTGCTAAATAAAACATATTTTCCATAAATGCAAAACCAAGAGCTGCTGTTACGGCATATATAACTCCGTCAATTATTTGATTGAATTCTAGTTTATGATGAGTTACAACAAATATTGCTGTGGAGAGCTTGGCAACTTCTTCAAGAACTGCAAAAAGTATCATACTTATTGTCTCACCAATAAATAATGGATTTAAGTCTATGTATATCATTACATATCTTAAAAAAAGAAATGGAAAGCTCATTGCTATGCCAATTATGAAGGTTTCTAAAATTATTTTTTTTGGTTCAGGGTCTAATTTATCTTTTTTATAATAAATAAAAAGCCAAATTAGAGCGGGGATGATGGCTAAGAAGAACGCTATGGTGAGTTTTTGAATATCCATAAGGCTAAAACTCGAAATTCGAAACTCGAAACTCGAAAAAAATTCAAAGTTCGAAATTCAAAACTATTTAATCTTCAGTATCTTGAATTCAAAAATTCCAGCAGGGACTTTTACTTTTATAACGTCGTTTTTAGTTTTGCCTAGTAGTGCTGAACCGATAGGGGATTCGTTAGATATTTTGTTTTCAGTTGGGTCTGCTTCTGTTGAACCTACAATTGTATAGGTTTCAGGTTCATCATTATCAGTAATGTTTTGTACGGTTATAACAGTTCCGATTTGTATTGTAGCATCGGTGGATTTTACGCCTTCGGTAATAATCTCCGCATTATCTATCATCTTTTCTAATTCGATGATTCGACCTTCAATAAAAGCTTGTTCATTTTTAGCTTCTTCGTACTCAGAATTTTCAGAAAGATCGCCGTATGAGATGGCTTCTTTAAGACGTGCGGCTATTTCTTTTCGTCTTACGCTTTTAAAATTAGCCAGTTCGTCTACTAGTTTTTCTAAGCCTTCTTTAGTAATTAATACCTGTTTTTTAGTGTTATTTTTGGCCATTATTGATAATTAATTTATAAAGTCTCAAGTAATTATTAGTCTCAAGTGCGAGTGCCATTCCTTCGCTTAAAGCTACGGAAGACCTTGCGAGTTTCAAGCACCTAATTGTAGTCTCAAGTGCCATTCCTTCGCCAAGGCTTCGTAAGACCTTGCGAGTGCGAGTTATAAGTGTGAAACTCAGTCTTGAGACTTGAGACTTACATTCGTGTTATCACAATTATTTGTCTTGGATTTTTATGCTAGTTGGGTGATCGCGGAGTTTTTGTAGGATTTTTGCTTCAATTTGACGAATGCGTTCTCGTGTTACTCCGAATTCTCGACCAACTTCTTCTAATGTGTGACCAATGCCATCATCCAGACCAAATCGCATGCGGATAATCTTTTGCTCACGTGGAGATAAATATTGCAACATTGAGTGAATATTTTCTTTAATGATTTTACGATTTGTTGCATCTGCTGGGGATATGGCTTCATCATCTTCAATGAAATCACCTAATTTACTGTCTTCTTCTGCTCCAACTGGTGCTTCAAGAGATATAATATCTTGGGAAATCTTTAGAATGTGACGTACTTTCTTGATTTCCATATCCATCTCAGAAGCTAATTCATCTACAGTAGGTTCTCTACCAAGCTCTTGAAGGAGCTGGCGTTGAGTATGAGTAAGTTTGTTAATGGTTTCTACCATGTGAACCGGAATTCTGATTGTTCTTGCTTGGTCTGCAATAGCACGAGTGATAGCTTGTCTTATCCACCATGTTGCGTATGTTGAAAATTTAAAACCTCTTGAGGGGTCAAATTTTTCAACTGCACGAAATAGTCCGATATTTCCCTCTTGTATCAAATCTAAGAATGAAAGACCTCGTCCTATATATTTTTTTGCGATAGAAACTACTAATCTCAGATTTGCTTCGGCTAATTTTTGTTTGGCAACTGGATCCCCTTTGGCAATTCGTTTGGCTAGTTTTATTTCTTCATCTGCAGAAAGAAGATCTACACGACCTATTTCACTTAAGTACATTCTTACTGAATCGTTTGCAATTTCTTTTAAATTAGCTTGTCTCTTAAGTTGTTTTTTATCAGCAACTACCTCTTCTTCTTTTTCTTCGGCTTCTTCTTTCTTTTTTTTATCTTCTTTGGATCCAAATTCATCGTATTCAGATAAAATATCTTCCAGTTCATCTTCTTCATAATCAAATACTGTTTTTTCCTTTTTTTTCTTTTTATCTTTACCCCAAATAGCATTGTCCTTTACATCAATTATTTCAATCCCCAGATCCAAAAATAGAGTGTAGATTTCATCAAGAAGTATTACATTCTCTTCAATTGCAGGCATTGCTTTTAAAAGCTCCTGATGAGTGACAAACTTTTGATCCTTGCCTTTTTGAATAAGGTGTCGGATGGCTATAGGATATTTAGCGAGAGTTTTATCATCAGGCTGTGGGATAAACTTATTTTGAATCTTTTTTGCCATAGAAAGTTATGTGAACTAGGTTAATATTTAGATTTTTACGGTTAACTTCAGAATTTCGTTATAATGATTAAGTAAATTTTTTTTATCTTCAGGGTTTTCAGATTTTCGAATTTTTATCTCGTAATCTTTTTGAATATTATGGATATTTTTTCGATTTATTTCTCGTATTAGTTTTCCTATTTCCTTTTCAGCTAATTCTTCAGAAAAATCAGGGTAGAATTCATCAATAAGCAATGTGTAAATATCAATTTGTTCCCTATCTTCTTTGCTTAATTCCTCTCTAAAATTACTTATATCCATTGAACTTTCCCGAGTGTACACCTTTTTTAGAATATTGTAAAACCTTTCTGTATTCGGATTTAAAGGAATATTATCTATGAGATTATCTATAACTTTTTTGTATATTTCTGGATAATTACATATGAATCCAAGTAAAAATTCCTCTCGACTAAATATTCTTTTTTTCGGTTCATTAGTTTCTGGAGATTGTTTTTTTGCTTGAGAACTTGGATAGCTTGGCTTGATAGAGGTGTGATTAAGATCATTCCAAAGAAGGCGTACATCCGTTTTGAGTTCCATGGCTAACTTGTTTAAATACTCACCTTTTTCCATGTCAGTTCTGTATAGCTTGATTATTGGCAATAAAAGTTTAAGTATTTCCTTTTTTCCATCCATATTTTCTTTATCAAATTTTCTGAATGCGTATGAAAAATAGAAATCCATTACTGATATTGGGTTTTCAACCGCTGATTGCCATCCCACTAAGTTATTTCGTATAGATTCGTCAGGGTCTTTTCCGTTGGGAATTATTATTACTTTTATGTTTAAATCGGCCATTTGAGCTAACTCAATGGCTCTAAAAGTAGCTTCTATTCCTGCTGAATCCTGGTCGAAAGCAAATGCAATATTTTTGGTGAAGCGTTGGATAAGTTTTAACTGTTGAGCGGTTGAAGCAGTTCCGCAAGTAGCTATAGCATTTTGGGTTCCTGCTTGATGTGCTGTAATAACATCCATATAACCTTCAACAAATATAGCCATATCTTTCTCTTTAATACTCTTTTTTGACCAATTAAGGGCGTAAAGAATTAGGCTTTTGTTATACGCCGGTGTTTCTGGTGAATTTAAGTATTTAGGTTCTCCTTCGCCAATAATTCTACCACTGAATCCAACGGGGTTATCCTGATGGTCAAAAATTGGGAAAATTAGACGATTTCGAAAGCGGTCATAGATATTTTTGTCAGCTATTGAACGTTGATTGACAACGGAGGCTTCAATTAAATCTTTTTTATCAAATCCTTTTCCGATTAGATTATTTTTAAGTTTATTAAATGAGTCGGGAGCAAATCCAAGTCTGAATTTTTTTATAGTTTCATTGGTTAGTCCACGATTCAAAAAATAATCTTTGGCATTTTTGTTATTTTCAAGCTCTTCTTCATAAAATTTTGTTGTCCATTGGTTGATTTCAATGTTTTTTATTCGTTTATTATTTGCTTTTGGTAATTCTTTTGGCAAAGTGACATTTGTTTTTTCAGCTAAAATTCTAACAGCTTCCGGAAAGCTCACATTTTCAACAAGCTCAATAAATTTAAATATATCTCCGCCTTGATGGCATCCAAAACAATATGCTATTCCTTTTTCTGGGCTTACCATAAAACTAGGTGTCTTTTCGCTGTGGAATGGGCATAAACCCTTTAAATTTCTTCCCGATTTTTTTAGTTGAACATAACCTCCAACAAGGTCTTCAATATTCATCCTAAGTCTGATTTCTTCTACATGATTCATAATTGAATTAAAACTCGAAAATCGAAACTCGAAAATCGAAACAAATTCGAAATTCAAAATTCAAATTTCAAAATTAATGAAATAAGTTATCCTGTTTTTGGATATATTCGATTTTTAGATGTGCGTAGGCGTTAGGGGTAACAATTCGTCCGCGACTAGTACGATCTAAAAAGCCTACTTGCATAAGGTAAGGTTCGTAAAGATCTTCTATTGTTTCGGTTTCTTCTGCAGTTGCGGCAGCGATTGTGTTTATTCCTACGGGGCCTCCGTTAAATTTTTCAATTATTGTTAGTAGGATTCTTCTATCGGTTCTGTCTAATCCAATAACATCTACTCCGATTGTGTGCAGGCTTTTTTTTGTAAGTTCTAAATCGATTACATCAATGTCTCCTACTTCAGCGAAATCTCGAACACGTTTTAAAAGTCTATTGGCGATTCTTGGTGTTTTTCTGGAACAACGAGCAATTTCTCCTACGGCATCGTCATTAATTTTTACATTAAGAATTATTGCTGAACGTTTTAAAATAGCTTGAATTTCTTCGTCTGTATAAAAATCGAGTTTATAAATATGCCCAAATCTGTCTCTAAGCGGAGATGATAGAGAACCTGCTTTGGTTGTTGCACCGATAAGGGTGAATTTGGGAAGGTCAATGCGCATTGAGCGTGTAGCCGGCCCTTTCCCTATTACAATATCCAAAGCGTAATCTTCCATGGCGGAGTATAGGATTTCTTCTATTTGAGTTTTGATTCGGTGAATTTCATCTATAAACAGGATATCGTTTTCTTCTAGATTACTAAGAATTGAAGCCAAATCACCTTGTTTTTCTATTGCAGGACCGGAAGTGGTTTTGATGTTTACGCCCATTTCTCTGGCTACAATGTTTGCTAAGGTTGTTTTACCTAGTCCCGGAGGACCGTAAAGCATAATATGCTCAACAGGTTCACCTCTTTTCTGAGCAGCTTTCATACCTACTTCAAGATTCTTTTTTATATCCAGTTGTCCAACATATTCGTTTAAGGTTTTTGGGCGGAGTGTAAGGTCAAATTGCTGGCTGTTTCCAGTTATTTCTTTTGCGTTTGTGATTTCGTTTTCTCTTTCTATCATATTAATTTAGTCTAT
>JAOZLT010000089.1 GCA_029934675.1 Candidatus Altimarinota bacterium
CTCTAAACCGCCGGCGGGCGATAGCTAGCAAATTAAAGATGTTTCCATCTTCTCCGATAATCTCTAAAGTTGGTTTCACGAGCTCTCCTTTTTAACATGTAAATTCTTTACAAATATTCCGCGGTTCATCTTAATATAAACGCCCACTCCCAGTGCCATCCCAATTCCAATCATCACTGACCCTAGGACATTTCCGGTTTGTAAGGAGAGTAGTAACCAGCAAATATCAGCCGCAAAATAAGCAATAATGCTCCACTGAATACTACCGCGATACAGCGCGAACGCCCCAATAATCAGCAGCAGTCCACCAATCGCACCAAAATCAATCCCCAACAACACCGTCGTCAGCCCTGTCATTTTCTTCTTGATCATCTAAAAATTTCATCAAAGCATCTAATTCATCCTGCCGCTCAAATAAACTTCGGCCTTCTTTAGAAGTCAGCTCTCGGACACTAATAGACCCATTCGCTATTCCCATAAAAACATAAGTAATATCTAGGTCTGTCTCGCAATCGATCAGTGCGTGTTGCCACGCTTTAATCTCACTCTCGAATATCTCTGAAGTTCCCGACTCATTGTATTCGCCATCGATTCTCCCGATCTCTTTGTATATCAGTTGATAGTATTTTTTCATTTATTCTCCTTTTTCTTTTTCTAAGTATTCAATATGATCAATCAAATCAATTAACCACTGAATTCTAAATTCGGCCATCCAGCGATCTGAAATGTAACTAAGATTGCCTTGCCATTTATCGAAACCATACGTTTCTAAACCGGATCTAAAATCTGGATCAATTCCCTGATGAATATTGTCTTTTCTTAATCTGTATAAAATATACCCCAGCGCTAGCTTTAAATCACCGAAGGACTTAAGAAAGCTATCTGGATCTTTTACATTATCCAAAGCCAGCATAACTAGATATCGAGCATTATCAAATTTCTTTGAACTCGATACCGTGAAATGATTATCTTCGTAGTAAGCCCACGACCCCTGGATTCTTCCTTGAACGTCCCAATCTAAATTTTGCTTCATGTGTCAAAATCCCCGAAGATTTCAATGACTTCATCGTCGTCTAACTTTAAAATCACACTAAAGAAATAAATGCTCAATCCAAACATTTCGTCATCCTCCTCGTATCTATCTATTCCATTACTTTCTAAGAATTCAGATAACTCTGGATAACTATCTATCGTGAAAGTCAAGGCACTCCATAAATCCCAAGCTTGGTTTTTTAATAGATTGAAGTAATCCAAAAGGATTCGCTTTTGCAGATCATAGACTGTTGATTCTCCAGCCTGAAGTAATTTGAGTTTAAGATCTAATGAAGACCAATCTTCGAGTTTAGGCTCTTCTCCCCAATCACGAGCATTTTCAACAATTCCCTCTTTTACAGCTGGAATAATTTCCTCGAAAAAGTTAGTTATTGTTTGTCTATAACTTAATGAAGGATCAAATCCAGTTGTAGTATTTTTGTCAGCTTTCGATAGTTCTTTATACTTTCGATATATTCCAGCATACTGTGAACTCCCCAGAGCGAATGTGCCCTCTGGATATTTATTGAATGTATTTGATCGTGTTGTCATTATTTCTCCTTTACGTTCTTAGTATTTTTGCGACAGGAACACAAGCTAGCTTTCGCTAGCCTGTGATTATTTATCGACTCTGGTAATTAGACGCTTGTTCCTGCTCTTTTTTAAATTTCATTCTAAGTGTCTCCCGAGCAAGTTCGTCTAACTGCTTGCCTAATCCAATTGCATGGTGTCTTTCCATTGCTACTGTAATTTTACTACGCCCTTTGTAGTTCAGGAATATCTTAGGCTTCCCATTGTTACCAACCGCGGCACCAACGGAAACTTGCTTAGTAATCCCTTGACCTTGCTGGGTACCAGAAAATTTACTCGAATCAGTGAAAACAATAAAATCTGACTGCCCATACAGAGCAGCATAATTTAATGCTTCAGCCAATCCAAATAGATCCCGAACACTGACCTTCATGGTTTCTTTCCCTTCTTGATTGTAAGTTCTTCCAGATTGCTTTGAACTATCTGGAACTCCTGGTACAAACATTAAAAAGGTATTACCTGTTGGAAATTGTTTACTAGTATCTATAAATCCCGTCGCTTCAAACAACTGTGTTGATGGAAAATTGACCCGACCTACAATTTCAATTGAATGTGCTGGGGTTTGTTCTGTGGCCGCTTCGGGCATTGCTACTGGTGTAACCGGCATTTCTGGTGCTGGTGGAGCTACTGGCGCTACTGGCGCTACTGGTGTTTCTATCATTTAATTCCTTTTATATTTTTGATATTTTTTGACGACGTGTCAAAATAAATCCGACACATCGAGTTGTTTATCTGGATCAAGCAAATCTTGATCAACCTCAAAAGTTGCAATTGATGTTGAAACGGACCCAGCCCCATTTCTGACTCTGGTTATGGTTCGTTTACTGTCGCCCTCATACTTCTCTAGATAAATTTTTAAATCTTCTACAAAAGTATCATTTAAATTGCTAATAATTTCTTGGTGTTCTGGATCTGATTTAATGGGTATTTGAATATAACTATATCCCATTTCTTCAGATAGCTTTTCCATAAATTTTGGACTTGGTCTTTCCGTATGTCCCTGAAGAAAATATCTAAAACCAGTATAACTGTGATTAAATCCAATGTCAGCTAAAAATTTAGACTTCGCTGGAACTTTATCAAACAATTCTTTAATCTTCTCAAAAAAATTTTCCATTTAACATTTACCTCCTAATATTGTATTAAGCAGCGGAGCTTGGATCTATACCTCTTTTCTTAATATAGTTGTCTAACCCATTTAGAAATTTATTGGTATCACCACGACTTGGATTATTCTTAGTCCAAGCTTGATTATCCATTTTTCTAATTCTAACTGGATTATCTACTTGCCCGTCATCCGCATGCGCTCTTAAAATTTCATTAGCTCCACTTTTACCCATATTCCACTGCAAGTATACTTCGCGAATATTTTTACCACTCATACTACCTGCATAACTTTTACAAATATCATCTTGTAATTTTACGCATTCCGCTGATGAAGAATTGCGACATGTTTGCCACAACTGAATACCTTGAGCGTCAGAGCTAACTCTACCCATCTTTTTCATTTCACCAACCGCAGTTGCTTGTTCTATCTGATATCTACCACTAGCCCCCTTAGAGCCATTGGTATCCTGTGTGTAGGAACCACTTCCTTCTATCTGCGCTAAACGACCACAAGTATCACCTGGGTCACTTAATTCGCAAGGGTCGTATGGTTTCTTTTTTTTAGTACCATCTGGATTTTCTGGCTCATAATCTGGATCCGTTGGCTTGACTGGATCTGCTGGATCATCTGGACCCCGTGGTTGCCGATTATATAATTCTTGATAATCAATTGTCGTAAATACTCTCATACTTTCTCCTAACTTGGTAGTCTGTAAATTTCAATCACGTTCGGACCGTACCTGGACATTGGGTTTATATCAGCACCTAGCCCTTTATTCCGGATAGTATTTTTAGAACCACCACTTGAATGAACATACTCTGTGCTACTAATAGCAATACCGGTATGTCCAAAACTACCATACCCATTCCATCTAAAAAATACAACATCGCCTGGCAATGCATTTGCCGTCTTCGCAATCTTCTTACCGTACTTACGACACCAGTTTCTTTGCATATGAGCGTTACCTCGTAAGTATCCAGTTCGTCCAGATCTTATAACAGCTAAGCTGGTAAAGCCAGAACAGTCTACTCCAACATCAAGATTCTTTTTACCACCATAAACATATTTAAAGCCGCGATTGTACATAGACATCGCTTGTTCATATATAGAATTATTTCCTGGAATGTTAGATCCATCAGTTCCCGTTTCTCCTCCAGGTCCACCATTTACATCTGAAGCAGCTGCGCATGGATCATACTGTTCAAATTTATAATCTCCATAAGCTGCTGACACATTAACTGCATCTTCATTACCAACACTTTCTAATTCAAGTGGTCCTTTATCAATGATTAAAAAGACCACCTCCGAAGTTAGCGCATAACTAAAAGTAAATGCAGAATTGTTTGGGTCTGAATTGTTACCACCGGCAGATATTTCCGTAAATGTAGCTGGTTGTAGATCTTCCCGAGTGTATGTATGTAATACTTGATATCCCATACCAAGCCTATCATACTTACCCGTATCTTTCATTATATCTAATTTAAATTCAACTATAGTATGTAAATCAATATCCCCAATAAATACATTTGAAAAGGTATACTTCTGTAAGGTTGGGTGTAACCCTTGAAAAATATTTAACCACTGTTGGGATTCCTCAATCTCTTTTGGAGTCATGAATGTTAAATATTCTTCATAACTTGGATTTGGAATAACCTTAATCAATCCACTTGGGGTTAATACTGGGGCTTCTTCATGTATCGCATTCCAACTAACCATTGGAATTGGTTTACCACTACTAACGTCTACAGCCCAAATCTTTGGATAACCATGTTTAACGTAAAATACTACCCAATCATAATATGACATATGTTCCAATTGTTGAACATCAAAAAAACTAAAAGTCATAGCTGTTCTGTATTCTTTTGTGCTTGGAGTAGTTCCCTCTTTTAATTCGCGGTTAATTACTTTAGATAGACCAACGTTAATATGCTGTTCCCATGCCATCCACCAAGTAAAATCTGATATCTTAAGTTTAGTTGGTTCTCCCCCTTTTGTATCGAAATCATCTAGGATCCAATCATATGGTGTATTGAAAATAGGATAGTGTTTAAAGAAAAACTCTAAAGCCTGCATATTAGTGTTAGTAATAATTTTATACCCGTTTGATGGTGAGGTGTGTATTTGATGAACTGGTTCAATTAAATCGGTAAACGTCATATCCCAAGGTATACGAGCGGTATCTCCTTCTTCCATGTAGTTTCTTACATACATTTTCATTAAATCCGAATTTAGAAACTGAATGGGTGCTTGGCCCATGCCAGCTGCACCCTTGCCATTTTTTCCACCTAATTCAAATGTAAAATTGTTTTCCGCTTCTAATCTAGTTCTAGTTATTGATTTTAAAATTACAGTTGCTGCAACAACCGGCGCAGAACCATGAACAGCAAACTGCTTTGGCATTTCCCTTATTTCCATATTATAACATGCAAAATAATTCTCTAGGGCTCTATTGTCGTCTTCTACATTTTCGGCAGAAATCATCAACCGTGCAATATATTTTCCCTCGCTCCAAAGAACGGCTATATTTGGATCAAGGTTATCTATTTCAACTATAACATCTGTAACATGACGTGAATAGGATTTAAAAATTTCAACCTTTTTAATTTGCAATGGTGCTAATTCAACCTGCCTTAAGGTCGCCGCATCTCGCTGAGACTTAGGCAATTGAATGTAATAGTTATTTGGCATAAGCTCAATTGTAATTTTATTTCGATTCAGCAGTTGACTCATTTAAATTCCTTATGATTTAATCGAGCTTTCTATCTATATGAATTCTTGGACTATACTTTAATCCCAACTCTAATGCTTTTCTAGAGGTTGCGTCTTTTGACTCTTGCCAAAATTCTGCTCCTTCTTGGAGTGGATCTTCTGGAGTAAAAGGCATTAACATAATATGATTATGTGGAACACTAAGTTCGTCAATTAAATAATCTATGAAAACCTTTTGATGTTCAAAGTCAATAATCTTTTCTGTATGTTCATATATAAATTTATAGAAAACGTCGTATGGTTGAAGATAGTCAGATATATTTTTGAAGGTTTCAAAATACATCCTATCCACTTCTTCCTGTGTCATTTGTTCGTCGTAGCACGTTTCCGCATCAATTTTTGGACTAATGGTTAATGTTGGTGACACACCATGATCTCTAATGATTTCATTAAACGAGCTAATCAGTTCCATGCAGTTTTCTTTGTCTCTTAATAGATTACCGTTGCTTTCAATTCCTAAGAATTTGATGCCTGTTGGTGACACGCTGTCTACCCATCGATATAGATCAGGGAAGTATTCTAAATAGTGGAGCGGTTCCCCGCCAGTTATTGTCATTCTCTCAA
>JAOZLT010000090.1 GCA_029934675.1 Candidatus Altimarinota bacterium
ACCAGATTCAAAAAGTGCATTTATTATAGAGGTTAGTCTCATGTATCCCTCTCTATTTCGTATATAACCATACTTGATATACTTCTCATATCGTTAGAATCTCTGTCGTTTATATACATATGATAAATACCTGTTGACCAGCTTGAAGTTCCCCTTATATCTATTATTATTTCATCATGACTTGATGTATCAATTTTTGTTTGTAGTGTATTGGAAAACATGCTGCTTGTTATATTGGTGCCGTCATAAATAGTTGTAATTGCTCCAGCCTGATTTGAATTATTCGTATGATTGCGTATTGATGTTCCATTCAAATAACACAATAACGAAGACACGTGTGTAAAAGTTGAATTCACAGACGCCACTATTATAAAAGAACTCCTGTCTGTTTCTGGGGTTATTGTTAGTGATAGGCCTGTTATCACTGTTGGTGTTTGGCTATATATATCTTGTCTTTCTGGTGAAGTTTCTGCATAGTATATATTCTTAACTTTTCCTCCTGAAAACTTTGATGGGTCTATCCACCCAGCCTGTGTTCCAATCTCCCCAGTATCTGTAGCAACAACTAATTCTCTTTCCCCAATCTCGCTTCCTTCATCGTCAAAAGATGTTTTTATTCCACCTCTAAGATATATTCCTGGTTTGTCTGGCACTTTTTCTCCTTTTTATCTTATCGCTAACATGTATATAAATCTTCTGCAGTATGGAAGATTTGAGTCACCACGCATTTTAATTGTTAAGACATTTATATCCCCAGTACTTCCATTGTCTGAACTTATATCATATTTTACCAAGTTTTCCTGACTATTACTAATCAACTCAACCCCATCTACAAATAAGCTTTGGCCATCATTCTCATTATAGTTACTATCTATAAATTTAACGATATTCCCATCACTTGCAGTGAAAAAATCTAAATATCCTGTTCCATTTACTGGATTATCATACTCTCCACTTATTTTACATTTTACTTCAGAAAATGGCATGTTATAGGACTGAAACGTTTTATATTCCCCATCATTCTTACCCCATCCAATGCCAAAAGCATCTTCTGAATACATTGTACTTACTATAAAAGAAGTATCTCCGAATTGTTTTATATAATCTATCGATGTTCTTTCGCTTGTTATTACATACATCCATCCTCCTCCATCGGTAGACATATCACAAAATACATCAACAATAACTTCAGATATTCTTATTTTATATAGACCATTTCCTATGGCCCCAGCATACGCATACCCATCTCTTGTTGGATTTAGATACCATTCTGCTGAGGTAGGAACATATCCGTCCTCGAATTGCCTAACTCCATCTATTATTATGATATTTATGGCCTCTATATCCCATGTTTTAACCTCCAGTTCACCACCGTTTGCAATTATATAATTCCCATCAACAACCTCAATATTCCCATCCCAAATAGTAGGAAGTGATGTTGTTTCTGCAAAGCTACCAATTATATTCCCTATATACTCATCTAATTGCTGAAATCCCTTAAAATACTTTTTTGTAAGAATTACCCTGTACAGAATAGTTTCTATATCTCTAACTATGTCATCCTTTAAATTCTCATTAAACCATTTTAAGAAATTAGGAATAATCAATCTACTATATCCAGCAAGATGTCTCTTCTCGTCTCCACCAAGAATCATATCTATATCTGTTGCTACTGATACGAAGTTTGAAGAGTCCATCTTTAAGACATAATTACTGGCTTTCATAAAATCTGCATAAATTGTATCTCCCCAATCTAAAACATTATCATCTGGAAGATACTGCATTACCCCGTATTGTAAAAGATATCTCTGATATTCATTCAGGAATCCCCTGCCATGATGTCTCCATATGATATCCTTTTCGTTTCTCGGATAGAGAAGATACTCTATATGGTCTCCCTCCATAGTAAATATTTTTATATTTCTTTTTGCTGTAGGATTTTCAGCTAAAAATTCAAGGTCAACCTTCATCTTAAACTGAATTTTATTTTCAGACCCACTTATGAATTTTCTAAGTATTGCAAGCTGATTCATATAATCTATCTTAGGTCTATATCCAACAATATATTCATCTGGCATTATTTTTAACTTATCATTCATCGGGCGAATATCTACCATTATCTCATTAGGCCACGGAGTATCCCATCTCTTCAAGACAAGTAAATTATATCTATAATAATCGTCATCAAAATAATTAGTATAGAACCATAGATTTGAGCATATTAGTTGACTTTCCTCTGTCGCTGGATTCTTGTATGTATTCTCAAAGACCTGGTCTGGATGGTCAGGAATAAGGTCTCCAGTATATGATTCAAAATGAGGATTATATGGTATATGGATTGAGTCAAAGCCAGTCTTCGTCCTTTTACCATTTTCGTCTATTATGTCCCAGAAAAAAGTTTTATCACATGTCATGTGAACATTAAATAAACCGTAATCTGGAAGCCACACGTCTTGTCCACCAAACCAGACAGTCACCCAACCATTAGCATCAATTTGGTCGTAAAGATTATCCTCATCAAGTCTTAGTTTCAATTCAGCATCCCTAAAGAAACCAAAATGTCCCACGTCAAAACCATTTACCATCTTACAACCTTATAGTAAATCTGGAGAATGTATCATGTATCCAGAATATCCACGAACATAATCGTATTGTCTTCCGCCAGTATTTCCCCATGCCCTGGTATCCATGCTATCATCATCTAAATCAAAGTCATCATAGTGAGCATCAAGTAGTCCGTCTCCATAATGAGTTACACTCTTAGCTCCAGATAATCGTCCGATAACCTCATTAACATTGGCATATTCAGACGCATTAGATGCAAGTAAAATGGCTGACATCTCATTACTTATATTTACTTTTGTCTCAACATAGTCAATTCCCCCTTCTGTTGAGTCTTTTAGGTAAAAATCTCTAACTATCCAATAGCTTTTTGTAGAACTTATTCCCACAGCTTTAGCGGAGTTATCAATAGGGCTCATGTCATAACCAACTTCATATGAATCTATTAATTTTAAAACTCCGTCATTGGATATCTTGTAACACTTCAACACATTATACATTTGATTTTTATATGTCGATATGTCTCTCCATCCCCAAACAAGCACGCCATCTGGTCTTGTTTCTACGTCACATATTGCATTTAAATCAAATTCCTCTAATGTAGATAATTTAGTGGAACTCATACATAAGGCGAATGGAAATCTAAAATATGTCATAGATGTCTTACTATATTTTACTGGATTAGAATTGCTATCAGACATAATAATCCATCCCATAGGTAAGGACTGGGACTCGTCCATTGGTGGCATTGACGATGCAACACTTAAAATTAAATCAAAAAAATCATCAAAACTAACTTCGTGTAATAATGTGTATGGATTTATTCTACTATCTGTATTTATATACTCATCCTCATTATTGATAAACCACATAGGAGCCCACCAAACTTGGTCCGAGAAAAGTACTTTCATTAGTTCACTATCTTGAGAATTATCTTTTAGTTCTGACAAGAGTGGAGAAATAAGACCAACCAGCTTTTTGCTATCCTCGTATAATTTACTATTATCTTCTTCTCCTTTAATGAAATCTTCTATGTAGTCATCATACATTATCTCAGACTCTTTTTTATATTGTATTGTCTGTAGCATATTTCCATACATTACTCTACTGCATGACCTTGATAGTCTTTTGCCAACATCACCGATATCAGTTGGAGATATTTTAGATTTATTAAAAAGAACAACATATTCATCCATTGCTAATATACAATCTGCTGTATTTACTTTTGGCATAGGTTTTTTTTCAAATAAAGATAGTCCATCCATAGAAGTTACTGACATATTTGCTCCAGTAGCCATCATACTCCGACTGGCACGGTAGGAATCTATCTGTAGTGCTTCACGAGAGTAGTTCTCTTCTCGACATGAAAATTTTACAACACCACTAGCCGAAGCCTCTTTGGAAGAGCAAGGCAAACAGTCTTCTGGATTTGCTTTTTGATGTAAAAAAAGTTGTATCGAGCCAGCACTTTTTATTGCAGTTACCCAAGAAGTTGAACTTACTCTTGAGGTTGTGATTTTAACAGATGAATTATCCCATAATTGAGACAAGTCTAATCCATATGGGGCTGAGAATTGCATATCAAGATTTATATATAGATATCCAAATATTATTTCATACTCATTCAGTACAGTCATGCTTCCATATACGTCATGCGGTGTATGTGTCATTAGGCATGCGCTTGAGCCTATTAAATGTATCTCTGTCCCATTTGGAGAAATAACCTTTACCATTGTCTGGCTGCCTCCCCCTTGTATGATATATAAACTATCGCCAAAATACTGCATGCCTATTATAGTTCCATTACCATCTAGTGCTCCAGGATAATTTCCAGGACCTTCCCATATGTCAGCCATTCCAGCCATAGATAAATATATATCGTCATATGATTTATCCCAAAATTCTCTAAAAATACCTTTTATTTTTTTTGGTGGAGTAAATTTAGCCATCTATTTCCTTGTCTCTAAATATTTTTTTGAAGTACCTCACTAGTGACATAAAATTTTCAAAATCATACTCTGTACACTTCGTTCTAAAACTTCTCTTGTAGTCTGTATGAAATTTTGTATGACATCGTGAACATAAACATACTCCATTTTCTGGAAGATATCTTTCCTCTGGAAAGTATGAGCCACTATTTTTATGATGGGCTGTTCTTCCCTTTATTGAACCACAAACTTGGCATCTTACATCTCTCCGTATTACTATTGCTCTCCATACCCTATATTCTCGTGTACCTCTCCATCCTGACGCCATTATATATTCCTTATAGTTATTCTAACATTATACCATCTTAAAACATATTCTAAAAAAATGTTAGCTAAAAATGATGCGCCAGCAGCCATCAAAAATATATACCATTAGTGCGCTGGGATAGTTCAAATAAAGCTTTTTGTTTTTTACGTTTTTTCTAGTATAATTCTACTGTACCTGCTGTCCCCCTCTGCAGCAGGATACAACGACAAACCAAGAAAGATACCTTCTCTCTATCTCTCTTCCTCCTTGTTGGCCAAGATTATTTCTTGGCCGAACTTAATTCTGTAAATTTATTATCAATCACGCTTCCGTCATTAATATATTTATTTATATCGCCCGACATTATTATATCTATTGCCAACATAGAGACATAGTTTGGCACTTTACTTCCACTAAAGACCCAAGACACAGAATTGCCATCATCAAATGCTCTATCTATTAGCTTGTCTCCATTATAAACAAGAATGTAAAAATGGGAAAGTTTTGTTCTTTTTTTTGCAGGCACCATTGACCCTATACTTATACTCCAATTTGACTCAACCCCATCTTTATATATTACAAACCCATGTGGCTTACTAGACATTGTTGCCTTTATCATCTATCGTCCTTGTACGTCATTTTTATGATTATATCATAGTGTCGATAAGATAATCTTTTTTCTAGAAAAAGTACCCATTTTTTCTAGAAATATTTAGTGAACTTTTTGAAATATTTCTGGTAACTATATGTGCTGAGAGGAATCTTAGCGCACAGTCCTATTGCTATTGATACGCAATATGGTTGAGATACTCGGTATAGGGAGTCTCGTAATCGTTTCAATCCCCTTAAAATCGGGTCAAGTAGTTGAATCAACACAAAAAGTTGGAGATACTTACTTCCATAGCAATGTTTCAATCCCCTTAAAATCGGGTCAAGTAGTTGAATTTCATTATTTGAAGCAAAGGTGAAAGAGTTAAATGCGTTTCAATCCCCTTAAAATCGGGTCAAGTAGTTGAATTTTATCATAAAGGATTCACAATGGCAATAATGTAGGTTTCAATCCCCTTAAAATCGGGTCAAGTAGTTGAATCAAATTAACATTGTTATGGAACCACAAGAAGATCAGTGTTTCAATCCCCTTAAAATCGGGTCAAGTAGTTGAATGGCATACACCCATTTGATAAGAAAAGACTAAAAGGTTTCAATCCCCTTAAAATCGGGTCAAGTAGTTGAATATAGTTGTGACATGTGTTATTATATT
>JAOZLT010000091.1 GCA_029934675.1 Candidatus Altimarinota bacterium
GCTTATGCTTTATATCAAGAAGTGGCAGGAGATATTGTAGATCTCGATATTCAATACTATCTAAGAGTTGATTTTGGAGCTTTTGTTGAAGTTATCGATGATATGGGGGGAGTCATGATAGATGTAAAAGAAGCTATTTACGACCCTTATTACCCAAATAATACAGATAACGGATATACTGTTTTTGAAGTAGATACAGGTTTACAGGAAATGAATGGGGAGACAGCTCTAAAATTTGTACGAAGCCGTAAAACTACATCTGATTTTGATCGCGCTGCTCGTCAGCAACAAATGCTTATGGCTATAAAGGATGCAGCTCTTTCTGGAAATGTATTAACAAATCCCTCTAAGATTAAAAAATTATATCAAGCTATAAGCGGTAATATTAATACCAATATGGAGCTTCGTGAATTACTTGCTTTAGCATCTTTTGGAAAAGATTTTGACAGGAAAAATATGGTCATGAAAGTACTACACGATGACCCGTCAAGAGACGGCGGATTTTTATATACACCAGAAAGAAAATACTATAACGGCCAATTTGTATTGGTTGCGGACGGAACAAATTATGATATGATTCATAAATATGCCGATCTAATTTTCCATAAAAGAGATGTTTTGATGCATCCTATAAAAATAGAAATATTAAATGCGACTAAAAAAGCGGGAATTGCACGCAATGTTGCATCTTATTTGACAAGATATGGATTTAATATTACGAATATTGACAATCTTCTTGATGATAACGGTAAAAAGAAATATGTGGATAGAAGCTTTGTCAGATACAATAACTGGGAAGTAGATATGGAAGGAGTAGTTAAAACTAATCATCAGGAAACTTTGGATGCTCTAGTCGAATTTATAAATGGAGAAGCTATTCCAAGTGACGAATTAGCAACCGAGAACCAGGATGTTGATATCTCTATTGTACTTGGCGCAGATCATAAAATTCTTTAATCAACAGCTTCTCGCATAGCTAGCTGATTGTTAGTCCATTACTTTACAAGTAATAGAATGGTAATTGGTAAGCGTGATGAGGGGGTGGGATAGCAATAGGATAGTTATTGGAATCAGAATTTCCTTGCATTTTAAGCGCTATTCCTATAAAATTCCCTCGCTAAAATGAAATTAGCAAACATTAATTATTCATTCTCCGTAGTGTTGTAAATCCTTCACTGCATTACGAGAGATAATGACATTACAATATTTTACTACGAAGGATGAATTAAATATTAAATCGAAAGATATGCCGATAACTAAACAAGCTATAAAAAGGATGAAGCAGGATGAGAAGAGAACTGCTCGAAATAAGCATTATGGAAATCATATGAAATCTATGATTAAGCTTATATTAGGGTACATAAAGAAAGGTGAAGCCAATAAAGCTAACAAGATTTTGCCAAAAGTAGTAAGTGCTATAGACGTGGCTGCTAAGAAAAAGTTAATTCATAAGAATAACGCTTCTCATAAAAAGTCACTAGTTCAAAGAGCTTTAGCTAAACCACCTGCAGAGGAAAAGGCAAAAGCTGTGAAAGGAAAGAAGAAAGAGGAAAAGGTAGAGAAAGTAGACGAAGTTGTGGAGGAAAAGATAGAGAAAGTAGATGAAATTGTGGAGGAAAAGGCTGAGAAAGTTGAGAAAAAGTCCGAATAGACTTCGAATGGATATCGAATAGACCTCGAATTGATTACTGCAAACTGAATCAATTCGAAGTCCATATGAAGTCAATACGATATCAATACGAACCATGACCAAAGGAAAATACCTCGCCATAGATTTCGGAGACAGACGTGCCGGCCTAGCTATATCAGATTTTGATAAGCAGGTCGCTTTTCCACGTGAGGTTATTGAATATAGAAATATAAAAGGTTTAATTGCTCAAATAAAGAAATTTTGCGATGAGGAACAAATTATTAAGATAATCGTCGGTTTGCCTATAGAAATGGACGGTACGGCAGGGGAAAGATTTATAAAAACCCATCAATTTGGCGATAAGCTAAAAGAAGCTGTTGAGCCGATTTCCGTTGAATATTTTGACGAGCGCCTTACTACCAAGCAATCCATCCGCAAGCTCCATCAGCAGGGGGTTAAAAGTAGAGAGCAAAAAGGGCAGATAGATATGATCTCTGCGCAGGTTATTTTGGAGTCGTATCTCTCTAGTCTATAGGTTGTAGGTTGTAGCTGGCTACAATTTTTTTAGAAGTGAATTTAGCATTTTCATTATTTTAGCGAGTAATTCTTCTGATTTATTGAAGTTTGCTGAAATGCCGAATGATAGTCTTTTGATTATTTCAATAAATGTTTCTACTTCAGTACCAGAGCCATATGATATTCTTAAAAAATACTTATATTCTTTGATGGAAGATCTTTTTGAACCCTCGGCGATATTAGCAGGAATAGAAACAGATGCTCTTCTAATCTGAGAAACTAATCCATATATTTCAGTTTTAGGAAAATTATTACTTAATCTATAAATTTCTATTACCAATTCAACCGCTTTTTTCCAAGCAATTAAATCTTTATACGAATTAATACTCATTATTATCCAAATGCAATATAAAATACTACAACCTACAATCTACAACCTAATAAAATACTATAACCTATAATCTATAAACTAAAACCTAACGATATAGCCATTTCAACCGTCTTCACCTCTTTCGGAGACAAAATCTGCTTAAATCCCAACTTATCCGCCTCTTTTAATCGTTTATCAATTTGCGACACGTTCCGAACCTCACCAGATAATCCAATCTCTCCCATTACAACTAAATCGGCTGGTAACGGTTTTTTCATCTTAGAGCTCGCAATTGCCATTGCTACTGCTAAATCTATTGCAGGCTCCCCGATTTTTAATCCACCGACTACATTTATATAAACATCAGATGAATCGAGTTTTATTTTCGCGTATCTATCCAAAACCGCAATTATTATACTGAGACGATTCATATCAATACCACTTGCGGTACGCTTCGGGTATCCGAAATTAGTGTATGAAGTCAAAGCTTGCACTTCTACCAAAAATGTTCGTGTACCCTCCAAAACCGGCACTATTACACTGCCAATCGGATTCTCTGCGCGCCCTTCCAGAAATAAAGCGGATGGGTTTTTCACTTCTTCCAAACCCGACTGCTTCATGCTAAATACACCCACCTCATCTACCGCTCCAAATCTGTTTTTAGTTGTACGGAGCAGGCGGAATTGATGAAAGCGGTCACCCTCCAAAAACAATACCGTATCCACAAGGTGAGTCAATACTTGAGGCCCGGCAAGATTTCCTTCTTTATTTACATGTCCGATTAAGAGAATCGGGATATTGGTGGATTTAGCCAATTGCATTAGTTGTTCAGCCACGTATCTGACCTGAGAAATTGAGCCTGCATGGCTTGCGATATCAGCGCTTGCCATTACTTGAACCGAGTCAACTACCACAAACCCCGGTTTCTCCGCTTTTATCGTCGCTAAAATGGTTTCTAGGCTATTTATATTTAGTAATTGTATAGGGCTTTTGATTTTTAGGCGGTTCGCACGGTCAGAAATTTGCTCAATTGACTCCTCGCCAGAGAAATACAGAACTTTCCTACCAATTTCCGCCATTTGTCCGCATATTTGCAGGGTGAGCGTAGACTTACCGATACCTGGATCGCCAACCATAAGTACAAGTGAATCCGTCATGAAACCGCCACCTAATACTCTGTCAAATTCAGATATTTTGGTTATGAGGCGTTGTTTTTTAAGTTTAACATTATCGATTATAAGTACGGGTTTTGCGGGCTTGGCAGATTTAATAGCCTTACTTTGGGGACTGATATCTTCAACATCCTCGACCATACTATTCCAACTGTTACAGCTTGAACATTGCCCACTCCACTTTGAGGTTTTTGCATTACATTTACTGCAGATATAAATTGTTTTTAGTTTCATGGTTTTTCGCTATCATATATTAAGTGCTGGGATAATGATTTTTGTGATTAAAGTGATAAACTGTGATGATTTTGGCTAGCAACAAATAGTAAATCAAAGTTAAATCACATAATCACAAAAATCACTGTCCTGTCCGTATTTTAGTAAACAAATGTTCACCAGTCAATACTAAATTGTAACTCACAGGGATTCTGCTATAATGACGCTATCAAATTTTTAATTAAATATTCATATCAAATTTTAATTATTAATTCTTAATTTTTAATTTTAAGAACTATGTCTCAATTTCCACAAATGCCACAGTTCCCTCAATTCAGTTTAAAAGGTAAAAATCTGATAACGATTATTATCGCTGTTATCGCTTTTATAATAATTTTGGACGGCTTAGTATCCGTTCCTCCAGGTCATGTAGGTATTATTTATGACCGCGGGCGAGGTGTGCTTACAGAAAAAGAATTACCTGAAGGTCTTCATCTTAAAATTCCATTCTGGCAGGTGTCCTATCTTACAGATATACGAACACAGGAATATACAATGAGTGTAGCGCCAGGGGAAGGCGCAGTTTACAGTGATGATAGTATGACAGCTCCAACATCGGATGGTCAGACGGTAGCAGTAGATGCAACTGTACTTTTCCATGTGGATAGAACTAAGGCAGCCGACCTATTTCAAACAGTAGGCCCCGACTATATTCAGAAGATTGTAAGAACAGTTTCACGAAGTCAGATACGAGCGGTTATCGCGAATTACAGCGCTATTGATGTCTATGCAAAAAAGCGCGAAGAGGCTGAAGACAAGATAAACGAGGTGATTAAAGATCTTTTTGCTAAAAAAGATATTATTTTAGAAAGAGTTCTTCTCCGTCATATAGCTTTCTCTGCTCAATATGCAAGTGCAATCGAAGAAAAGCAGGTAGCTGAACAGAAGATTCAGAAGGCTGAATTCCAGCGCCAGGAAGCTGAAAAGCTAAAAGAGAAGAAAATTATCGAAGCTGAGGCTGATGCAAAAGCCATTGAATTAAAAGGCCAAACATTAAAAAAATATCCTCAAGTTATCCAATTTGAATTTGTACAGAAAATGGCTGAAGATATTAATTGGGGAATAATGCCTGATAGTATTGTGCCTTTACTTAATGTTGGACAATAGAATAGATAAAGATGTGAAAAAAACACGATGACTTTTTAGTCGGAATGTCGAAACCTGATAATTATCCTGTTTTATAAAATGTGATCTGCCACTGGCAAACAAATTTTATTTACCCTCATCTAACTAAGGTCACAATATAACAACACTAAAATAATCGTATTTTTTCAAATATTCAACCCATGCAAGATAAAATCGACCATATAGTTGCCCAGCTCAAAAAGTACGTAAAAGACGCAGGTTTTGATATGGCCGTAGTTGGGATGAGCGGAGGAGTGGATAGCGCACTAGTTGCAAAGCTTGGTGTAATGGCTCTTGGAAAAGAAAAGGTGACAGCACTAGTTCTCCCCAACATTGGTGTAAATAAGCCTAAAAACGTTCAAGATGCGGAAGATTGGGCTGTAGAACTTGGAATAGATTTTTTAAATATCCCGATAAATCCGTTCATTGATGGTTACGATAAACTCCCGTGGCAATCATCCAACCTTGCCAGTATGAACATTCAGGCGCGCGTACGAATGACTCTCCTATATCACTTTGCCAACACTCACAACGCCATCGTCCTCGGTACCGGAAATAAGACCGAATTAACACTCGGTTACTTCACTAAATATGGCGACGGAGCAACAGATATTCTGCCTATCGGAAACCTGAATAAAACTGAAGTCTGGGAGATGTCCGAAGCTCTGGGGTTACCGGAAGTTATCGTTCACAAAACCGCTTCCGCAGAACTTATGCGTGACCAGACTGATGAGGAGGAAATCGGTATGGAATACGCGGAAATAGATAAAGTCTTACAGAGGTTCGAAAAAGGCGAAAAGCCAGCCAATGATGATGAGCAGAAACTTTATGACAGGACGATGGATAATCAGCATAAGAATGAGGTACCACCGATTATTAGTTAGGGGATGGTTGTATTAGTTCATTAGAGAACCTGACTTAACTGTGTTTACTTTTTTTTAGATAA
>JAOZLT010000092.1 GCA_029934675.1 Candidatus Altimarinota bacterium
ACGAAGCTTATCATCAACTTTTATCCGAATGTTGCACTTGACTTTAGAATGTAGGCTAGTGTCAATTACATATTATATTTGACATTGTTATGTCTAGGTTATATAATATATGCCATTATTTATGTTTTTATGAGTTTTAAAAAAGATAATAGTTCTACTATGCAAGAAAATATTAATCCATTTACCATATTGGAAGAGAAGGATTTAAAGGGAGGTGATAATGATGTTCTTCGCAAGGTACGTTTAGATAAGGTTGTAGTTGTGAATAATATTAGATTGTATTTATCGAAAAAAGGCCTTCATACATCAGTTATTTTTGGTGGCAATGTGCAAGCTTTAATTTCGCCTGAGAATTATGATGAATTATTTGATTTAATTGATTCAAAGTGGTATTTTTACGATTTATCGGAAACTATAAGATCAGATTTAAACAAGCTTTTGGGTAGTTAGGGTTGTTTTTAGAGTGAAAATATGCTATAATATTGAGATTTATTAATTATATTATGGTTTCTTATGGATATGAGAAAAGGAAAAGCTATAGAAAAGTTTTTAGTTGGTAGTGTAGATAGAGTTATTCAACTAACAAGTAGGGAATTTCAGCGAATTGCTTATGAAAAGGGTGTTCTGGATATACGTGGAGATGTGAAGAAAAGAGTATTAAGTGGACACATTATTGAGGATGATTTTGAAGCTGTTGTAAAAAAGGGGCTTCGAGAGATAAAAGAGGAAGTTAAAGAGAATCTTCAGAGTGAAATGGGGATTGTGCGTAAACATCAAAAAGAGAAAGATCCTTCTACTTGTAGAGGCCATAAATTTGCTGAATTATTGCTAGATGATATAGATATGAGATTATCTCATATAACTGATGTTGTAGATGGTAATAATGAAACAAAATATGAATTGCGTTTGTATGCTACTGATGATACTAAATTAGATTATTCAGGAGGGTTCGATTTTTGGGTGGAAGTATATAATCTTGAGGAAAATAAGCCTGAGGGTAATGTTAGGATTGATATAAAAATAAGGGATGGAGAAGCACCTAGAGATCCTGCTGATATGATTTATTATTTTGATGCAGATAAGTATTTTGATGATGATGAACCTAAAGGAAAAAAATTAAATATGGCGTATAAAAACGATCCACATTACAAAAATATGGTTTTAAGAATATGTGAGATTTTAAATAAAAGGGTTAAAATTGATTCTTCTTTGAAAAATTAACATTTGTTTTGAAAATTGGTTATAATGCATTTACGTAATCTTTTTCACTATGTTTACAATGGATGCATCAAAGGAGTTGAATTTAAAAAATCCTATTTATAAGAAAGCTGTTATTCATTATGTTTGGCAGGCATATTTGGATGATTTGGGGAAAGGAGATATAACTACAGATTTTTTTGTACCGAATAAACGGCGAGTAGTTAAAGCAGAAATTATTGCAAAAGAGATTGGAGTCTTTGCTGGTGTACTGGAAGCTGAATTATTTTTGAAAAAATTGGGTGTGAATATTACTCAGAGAAAAAAAGATGGTAGTAAATTGAAAAAGGGAGATGTAGTTATGTGTTTGAGCGGATCTGCGGATAAAATATTGGCTGGTGAACGTACTTTACTTAATTTACTTCAACGTATGAGTGGTGTGGCGACTGCTACAAATAAATTATTTCAAAAAGTGCCAAAATCAATTCGTATACTAGCTACACGGAAGACTTTTTGGGGTGATTTGGATAAGCGAGCTGTATCAGTTGGTGGTGGTTGTACTCATCGTTTGAGTTTGAATGATGCGGTGCTTATTAAAGAGAATCATATTGCTCTTATCGATGATATGAGAAAGTTTCATAAAGGATTTAAAAGAGTGAAAGGTATTCGTTTTATTGAGATTGAGTTTGAAAATTTAGCTCAAATCAAAATTTTCTTAGAATATTTCGAAAAATATAGCGGAGAGCCAGATGTTGTTATAATGTTAGACAACTTTAAGCCTGATGATGTAAGAAGGGCGGTTAAGTTGCTTGATAAGACAGATGTTTTGATTGAGGTATCTGGGGGAATTAATGAAAAGAATATCAATAAATATGCTATAAAAGGTGTATCTACTATTTCATCTGGCGCGATTACGAATAAGGCATCAGCGCTTGACCTGTCCTTATCAATAATGAAGTGATGATACTTCGATTCTTAATAAAAATCGAAAATCGAACTTCGAAAATCGAAATATTTATGGATTTAGACAAAGATAATAATCACGAATTACTGTATGAGCCAACTGAGAAGAGTAAACATTCTCCATTTTTTAGGTTAGTGGCTGTCATTACTATAATTAGTCTCTTCTTTTTATCAGTTCAGGCATATTTTTATTTGATGCATCCTGAGCCGAAGGTGAAATTGGTCTTGATTGATATACAGGAATTTTTACCATCTGATTTGGGTAAACCTTTTGCTTCACATAGTGCAGAGGATATAGGTAGGATGGTTTTGGAATCTCGGAATGTTATAAAACAGGTGGCTAATAAAATAGCTGCTGATTCTTGTAGTAAGCCAGATAGAGTTTGCCAATCTAAGGCACTTTATTATTTTGTGCGTGATGAAATTCAGTATGTTTTTGATGCAAAATTTCATGATCAATTAGAAAATCCACTAGTAACACTAAAAACAGGTGGGGCAGATTGTGAGGATATGTCGGTTTTATTAGGTGTATTGCAGAAGGCAATAGGGAATGAGGTTCGTTTGGTATTTATTCCCGGACATGTATATTTGCAAGTTAAAATTCCAGATTATAAGAATAGGTGGTTGAACATGGAGGTGACCTGTGATACGTGTTCGTTTAATGAAGTGCCAACAGATAATTTAATACAGAAGAAGCGGTATATTTTGCTTTAGGTTGTTTAGGTTGTAGTAGATTCTATAAACTACCACCTATAAATTATTATCTGTGATGTGTGTTATAAACTATTACCTTAAAAACTACACTCTTTATGAAAAAGGTTCTAATTATAGACAATTACGACTCCTTCACTTACATACTTAAACAGTATTTTGGTGAGTTTGGAGGAAACCCTGAAGTGTATTTTAATGACAAGATTACGATTGATAATATAAATAAATTTAAACCAACACATATTGTTCTCTCGCCTGGCCCGGGAACTGTTGATAATCCAAAAGATGTTGGGATTATGTTTGATGTTATTGGGGAATTTTATAAAAAGATTCCAGTCCTTGGTGTGTGCCTTGGTCATCAGGCAATAGGTAAATACTTTGGTTGTGAGATTGTTCGAGCGCCGAAAATAATGCATGGAAAAAGGAGTATAATTAATTTTAATGATGTCGGGATTTTTAAAGGGATTAAAAATCCAATTACTGTTATGAGATATCATTCGCTTATGCTCGAATTTCCAATTTTGAATTTTCAATTTCCAAATAAATCCGAATTTCCAATTTCTAAACAAGAACAAAAATCTGAATTTCCAATTTTCGAAACGGCTCGTTCTGATGATGGTGTAATAATGGCAATACAGCACAAAAAGTATCCTGTTTTTGGGGTTCAATTTCATCCGGAGAGTTTGGGAACAAAAGAGGGTAAAAAAATAATTCGTAACTTCTTAAATATTGATGCAGATTACTGAAAAAGATATACAGAAAAAAGGGTTTGCAGTTCTCCATGGTAAATGGGGAGGTTCGGGTAAAGTTTCTTCATTGGTAGGAATAAATGGTAAAATTTTACCCTCAATTTCGCATTTCGGATTTCGGATTTCGCATTCAAATCAGAAATCACAAATCAGAAACCTTGCCTACCCGTACCTAACGGCAGGCAGGCGACAGGTAGGTCACAAATATCACATTGGTTATTTGGCATATCCGAATATTGGTCTTAAAAATATTATTCCTGATAGGAAGTTTTTTGGTTATAAAGAGTTAGTAAAACTAAATAAACCACCTGTTATTAATGGATTATTTAAAACGTCTGGTCACTTACAACAATCTGTCACCAAATCCGAATATATCAAAAAAATTAAACAAATTAAAGAGTTGTTAGCGGTGGGTGAAATTTATCAGATGTGCTATTCAATTCGATTCAGAAAGAAGTTTGAAGGAAGTCCGTATGCATTGTTCTTGAAATTGGCGGAAGTTAATCCAGTGGACTTTTCGGCATATTTGAATTGTGGTAATTTCCAAATTGTTAGTAGTTCACCTGAGAGGCTGTTTAAAGTTAGTAATGGGAAAATTACAACTACTCCTATAAAAGGAACTGCTTGCAAGCTCGTTAATGACCAATCTTCAATGGCCAATAACCAATTAATTGGAGATAAAAATTTGAAAAAATTGCTGGATAGCGAGAAAGAAAGGGCAGAATTGGATATGATTACTGACCTTGAACGGAATGATGTTGGGAAAATTTGTGAGTATGGAACTTTAAAATTGAAAAAGGAGCGTGAAATACTTGAACTTAAAAATTTATGGCATACATATTCTGAGGTTGAAGGTAAGTTACGGTCAGATGTTGCACCTAAAGATGTGATAGAAGCTATGTTTCCTGGTGGTTCGATTACTGGTTGTCCTAAAAAGCGGGCAATGGAATATGTATCGCTTTATGAAGGAATGCCAAGAAATATCTTTACCGGTAGCATTGGCCTTATTAAGAGTCGCTCAATTTCTGATTTTTCATTTCAGAATTCTGATTCAAAAATCATAAATCATAAATCAAAAATGTTCAGTATGGATTTTAATATCGCAATTCGGACGATACTCATAAAAGACGGTTGGCTGGAATTTTGGGCAGGTGGAGGAATTGTAATGGATAGTGTGCCGGAAATGGAATATGAGGAATGCTATTTGAAAGCGGAAAAAATACTTAAATTGCTTTAGTTTTTTCCAGATTGTGTATTCTCATCTCATGATTTACAGCTTGTTTCCATAATGTGTCTATTCTTCCGGTATCTGCGTTGTCGAATTTATAAATTAAATCATCCAGACGTTGATTGGTTATTGATTGACTTTCTGCTATAGATTGAACAATATCCTGGATATTTTTTATCATAATTCCATTCATTTGTATTTGCTCAGTATTTTTGTCTATTCTTTTGCCTAATTTTTTCTCTAATTGCTGAACCTGATCTTTGATATATGTTTTATCGTCTTTATTCATAAATTTCTTTTAAATACTAAAATAAAAAATTGGAATCTAAGAATACTTTGTGATTTTTTGGTTGTCAAAAAAGATAGTTTGACGTGTTGAGTTTGTTGATTTGCTGGACCAGGAGTTTTTTCCTCCGAGAAAATTTTAGTATAATATAAGATATGATTAGAAGGTTTTTCGTTTGAATTAATTTTAATCAATTAGAATTCTCCGACTCTTGGGTGGGGAATAAGTCATTTTCTAATGATAAAAAACAGCCTATTTTAATTATCTGAACCCCGATTCTCGGGATTAAAGAATTGTATGGATTTCGCAGATTGATTATTAGAGTAAAAACTCCTTTTCTCCTATTATTACTTTCGGATTTGCATGTCGGTAAACAGGCAGATGGGGTTGTTGTTTGTGATTTAGCGGATACTACATTAATATAGTTATTTTCCAGAAAGAGAGGCCAATACTTCTACTGAATCTTTTAATACAAAATTAAAAGGATTTAGATTTCTTGTTCGTGGTGTAACAGATAAGAAATTCTTTTTATATCGTATTGATAAGATTTATGGGTGAATTATTTATTCAAGGAAAAAAACTCCTGCCCCGATTTGCTTCCGGTTATTTTTATTATCGAAGCATTTGAGGGAATGAATTGGTACACTGCTATTTATATATAAAACAGGTTAAGTTTATGTGAAGTGTGAGGTTATATAATCTTATTTGAAAGCGGAGCGATTTCTTGATATAATTAGATAACCTTAGATAATAAAACTCTAAACTTAAAATTTTTAAATAAAATATCATGAT
>JAOZLT010000093.1:0-616 GCA_029934675.1 Candidatus Altimarinota bacterium
TTTGAATTCGCTCGATTTTCCTATACAGATTCATATATCCTCACGAAAACTGGATATTGATAAATATATTGATAATGTTCGTGAAAAAGCTTCACAACATGAAAATCCTTTACTTAAGCAACAAACTCTTGAATATGCTGAATATATACAAAAACTAATTGAGTATGCGGATATTATGGAAAAGAACTTCTATGTTGTTATACCTCTTGACCCTTATAGAACTCAGAAAATGAATATATTCACCAAATTTATGCAAAGTATTTCCGCTGCCGATAGCGTTGATGCAATAAAAAGACGTCATCATGAGTTTGATGAACTTAATAAACATTTATCTGAACGTGTAAACTCTGTTAAAACCGGACTTGAAAATTGTAATCTACGTGCGGCACAACTAACTACGCCTCAGCTAGTTGAACTGTTTTACAAGATATATAATCCGGAAACAGCTCATAATGAGAAAATTGATGATATGAGTAAAATGGATATAGAAGAGCTTTAAATCCAATAATAATGAGGGGGATATACTTAAGTCGAGCTTCATAATTGGTGATTCATGATTGGTGATTGGTGATTCATGAATGGTGAATGGTGATTCATGATTGGTGAATGGTGATTC
>JAOZLT010000093.1:716-5843 GCA_029934675.1 Candidatus Altimarinota bacterium
ATGATTTCTAATTTTAATTCGCCCATCATCCATCACCCATCTAGAATCTTAAATTGATTAATTTAGTCGAGCTTCATAATTGGTGATTCATGATTGGTGAATGGTGATTCATGATTTCTAATTTTAATTCGCCCATCATCCATCACCCATCTAGAATCTTAAATTTAATGCCTCTCAACCTACTCCATCAGCTTAATCTCAATACTTTCAGGCAACCTTGGTACGGAACTTATCCACATTGGCCAAGTCTTTATTTCTACCGCGTCTACTTCGGGCAAATTGCCTATAAGGTTTTCGGCTTCTTCAATATCAAAATTTAGTATTTTCTCCTTAACTTTAGATCCAAATTTAGAACCTATTGTGGTTGATTCATCTATTATGTACTCCTCTATACCTCTAACGGTAGCTGTTATCTTTATCTGGTCCAACAGCTCATCCTCGTCAATCACTTCATAGGATATGTTTTCAGGCACTATGGAATCTTCTCTCAACCGCATATTTGGATGAGTTCTTGTGCTTAATTCATTTTTTAAAATGGAAAATAACTGATCAAAATTAAAAGCAACTCCTTCTGCGCTTATCTTGGCGAAAAGCTCAAACTTCTCTTTATAGCTACCTTCCAAATCATCAGGTATTCTTAAGTCCGTTAGCTCAGTTTTTAGGTATCTACTGTCATCAAGCAAAATTAATTTCGTCTGATTTAAAGCATTAACTTCATCTATATACGTTCTCAAATCCTCTTTTGCCATCAAAATCAGATTATCCTGAATCTGTTTTTTAGCAGCCTCAATATCGTCTTTGGTTACTATCTCTTTATAGCTTGTCACACCACCCGTGAATGGAGTTTCTGATTCACCCCAGAGTATGCGCTGGTTATATTTTGACAAACCTGGAATTGTAAATTTTGACGGGAGGATATTTCCTCTACCCCCAACTGGCTTACCATAAAGATCAAATGAGTCAGCTTCTACGAATGAAACTAACGTCCCTGGTTCAAATTCACCTGTCTCATCACGCTTTTTTGGGGGCACTATTAAGCCTTTTGGAATTCTAAAAATCAATCCATCACTATTCATAAAACGCGTACCTTCTTTTAATTCCCAATCTTCTGTACTGGTATTTACAATTTTTATTTTACCTTTTGCATTTACACCGTCAAATTCGCTACTTGCTGTTTTAAAAATTTTGGTTTGTTTCATTGTAGTATTTACATTTTCGCTGGCAATTATATGAGGCTTATTCTGTTTTAAAAGTGTTTGATTTTTGCGCTTGTCAGCCAATATAACATTTACAGTAAAATCAAGATTATCAAATTTAGGTCGAATATAAATTGTTGCCGAAGGTAAAGCTATATAGCTTATCAACATAAAGAGTCCGATACTTACTAAAACGATAAGTATTAAAAATTTTCGACTAGGACGGAAGTGAAAATAATTTAGAGCATCGTTTGAACTTTTTGCATGCTTTTTATCATGCATACGAAATTCTTGTATAAGGTCTCTAATACTAATTTTTTTCTCCGTAAACCTCTCAGGTCTTTCTTCCTTTGGCGAAATATTTCTTCTTGCTTGAATTGGCTGAATTTTCATATGAGGGCTGTTATCCACAGGAGCTTCAGACTTTTCGACTTCAACTCTATTCATGACTTTTATACCAATCTTTTCAGATAGATGCTTTCCATTTCGATCTGATGTTACAACAATCAACCTCTTATTCTTATCTTTCAGTTTATTTTTGAGGATTTTTAAATTTACAATGCTCTGGAAAAGAATTGCTTTTCTTGGTACAACTAAAATTATCTCCTTTCTTCGGATATTTTTTATTCGATCGAAAATTGAGATAACTTCCTCGTCAATTTCGATATAAACTACTTGTTTTGAGTGTTTGGACATAACTTTGAGGCTACGTTGAGGCTACTTCGTTCCGCTTCGCTACACTTTGAGGCTACCCACTTCGTCCTTCTCCGCTGAAGCTTCGACGGACTACGCTTTGAGGCTACTATTGTGGTTGTAATAAGTTCCTCGATTGTAGCCTCTATGTAGCCTCTATGTAGCCTCTATGTAGCCTCTATGTAGCCTCGATGTATTTATCTCCATTTTTTACAGTTATTTTGCAGTTGGCGGACGTTTAGCTTTGAATTTAACAAGAACCTTTTGTAGAAAAGGAATCTCATACGTTCATTTCCTCTTGGAGGGAGCATATTAAATGTACTATCGCTTAATCCGGCTCTCTTCATATCTTCTCTGGTAATTATTGGGAATGAGCTTTTATTTTTTCTTGCTCTGTCTTCTGATTTTTTTAGGATTTGCCTTACTTTATTTACACCAGTTCTTGGGTTGCTGAACATGCTTTTCATTGCTTTGAACTCATATTTATTAGAAACAAAACTAACTATTCTGGATTTACCTACTTTATCTATATTATTGAATTTTTTGCCAGCAAGACTGCTTAAATTTGTATGTGTTGCAATTCTTGCTTGTCCACCGGGACCTTCTTTGAAATAGTTTCGGTAGTTCGGGTTTTGCTGGTATTTACCTAGTCCATAAATTAATCCGCCAGTACCTAAGAAGTAGGGGTTTTGTAACATTTCTTCAGCTCCTTTTATAAAGCTACCATTGCGCCTACGGGCGTTCATTAAATTTACTATTAAAACCAAACCTGCCCATACTTTTACAGCTCCAATAGCAACATTGCGGGCATTTAATCCTCCGCGTTCAGCTCTTGATACATATCCCATTTTATGAAGAGTACCTGCATATTTGAATTTCATATCAACTGATGGTGCTATTTTTTCGGCATGTGTTTGATCTAGCCGTTTAGCAATCTTTTGACCTTTTAGATGTGATTTATCCAAATTTTTTATTACCCATTCAGCTTCTTTAGCCAGTGTTAGCATTGCAAGTAGGCGGGCTATTTTATCGTGTGATGTGGGCATATCCGGATATTTGCATCGAGTTTGTATTTTGGATATCTTTTTTGGAATTTGTCTTAGATATTGTTTGTTATATATTGCAGGGTAATGTTTTTTTATGTTTTGTATTGCTTGAAACAGTTCGTTTCGGAAGTGTGGGTTTTTTAGAAGCTTTAGCCGACCTTCAAGGTTAGTTCTCATGAAAAGTGTAACATGTTTGTCATCAATACCTTTGGGTGTTAGCCTATTGCTTAAAATCATACCTCTTTGATAAAGGACGAGGTTTCTTATAGATGGAGGGCTGACGTTATTAAGTTCTAATATTTCATTTCGTTCACCATTTGTGGCTTTGCTAATTTTATCCAGCGCATCCATTGTTTCTTTAACTCCGGTATTAGCTAATTTTTTTATGTAAGTTTTAAATACATATTTAGCTTTTTCATAGCTCATATTCTCTTTAGATCCCGTAAGCTCTTTTACACCTTTTGTGAAAGAGGCGTTAGAGCCATCTCTTTCAACATCATTTATTAGATTATTTGTAAATAGAGCAATTGATTTTATCCAGGAGCCTTTATCCAGAAGCATTTTCTTCTCCAATTGTTTATAGGCTGACTCTTCATCTGTTTCAGTGTGCAGAATACGCGTAACATCCATATATCTGTGAGCTTCATTTTTAGATTTTCGAAGTTCAATAAGATCAAGAATTCCATCTTTCTTAATTATGTCGTTAGCTTCATACATTGCCAGTATTCTGGCTTGCAGGAACGTAAGAGCGGATTTTAGTGTCTTTTTATCTTTACAAGTCTTGAAAATAAATTCTAATTGATTTCTGGTAAACCTGTCGGTATTAGTCTTAAATTCATCAGAAAGTATTTTATACTGAACTCTGTAATTAGGGTTAAGAATGGCATTGTGTTGTGCAGATTCCAGGTATTTAGTATTTAGAGCCTTTGTATAGTTTGTGAATTTCTCTGTTGTTTCTCTTTGATATGTTTTGTAGGCAAGATATTCTTTGGAATCAATAATTGGACTTATAATTGGAATATCCAAGTCTCTGAATATCGGAATCATTCTTTTTGGTGCGGGGGCAGTGACCTTTTTGATATTTGGTTCTGCTTGTCTGGCTTTTAAACTACTATCAACATCAGCGCGAAGATTAGCCCTTTCTCTCATTTTAAGGCTGTATAGCTTTTTTAAATCACTTTCAATTTTAAGTGTCCTTGCATCAATTTTTTTATAAATTCTATTTAATATCTCGTTGTAATCTCGTTTATATCTATTTACTGCTGCCTTAAGTTTTTGTTCGTTGCGACTAAATATCTTTCTCCATTGTTCAGCAATTTTATCTGGATGGTGTTTTTTATCGAATCTTTTTTTGATATAGGCAAATCTTTCTTCTTTAGTTTTCATTCCCCTTATTTTGTCGATGTCAATTGTCTTAAGAAAAGCTTTTTCAGATTTTTCTATTAAACCCGATTCAAAGTTTATAGTTTCAGGTTTAGGTGCCCCATCTTTGTAGATGAAGTTTTTTTTCTTAAAATCCCGATAATTATGAAAAATATTAATCATTTATAAACGGAGCATACGTGTTATTACTTCTGTAGTACTTTCTTTTCCACCCTCGATTTCTGGTATTTCTTTAGCTAGGACCTTACGCACTTCTACAGGATTTTGCGCATCGAGTTGAATTACAATTCTAGAACAGGTTTTATTACTTAATTTTAGATTAAGAGTGCGTACGAAAGGTGGGTGATATACAATCCAAAATGAGTTTATTGTGTTGTATGGATAGAATTTTGTGCCTACAAAAATACCAAGTTCGGTAATCTTAATATCAATTATCTTAGGGGCTTGATTACGTGTAAGATAGTAAGTTCCTGCAAGAACGATAAATACTATAGCCATAGTGGCTGAGCCGGTGTAAATCGCATAGGTGATTATCAGTAACATTAAAATTCCAGCTATTATGAACCATTTGGCACCTTTTTGATGTGGTATAAAATCAGGGGCTTTCCAGGTTATTAATAGCTTATTGTGGTGTGCTCCCGGGTGAGATTGGGTATCTGTTGGTTTTTTTATGTCTTGTATTTCTTTTTCTTCCGACATAGTTTTGTTTATTAAATCTATATATTATAGCAAATTTGATACGGATTTGCAAGGCGGATACCAAGAATATTGTAAGCTAATTTTGTAGAAAAAATCTTTTAATCCTTTTT
>JAOZLT010000094.1:0-2197 GCA_029934675.1 Candidatus Altimarinota bacterium
CTTTTTATATCGTATAGCTAAGATTTATGGGTGAATTATTTTCTCGGAGGAAAAATCTCCTGATCCATTTTAGAGATAAAAAGCCTTCATTTTTAGAGTGAAATATGGTATAATAATAAGATTATTATATAATCTCAAAAATTTCAAAAAGTCAAAACCTAAAAATGTCAAAGAAGAAAACAAAAAAATCATCAAATCTGTTTACAAAACATTTGCTTAAAGCAGATGATTCTGTGGCATTAAAAGCTGAGTTAGCTGAGGAGCCGATAGAGGAATATTCTTCAGCAATATCCGTAAGTGAGATTGGTGAATCTCGCAGTGAAAGTAAGGAGCCTATAGAAGAACCAGTTGAGGAGCTAGTTGAGAGGAAACGGAATGAAGATCTCTCAGAGAAAGAAGAATGGTTTATTCATCGTATATCGGATGAAACCTCTTTATATTCGGAAAAGACTACTAAAGAAATATTAGATTATTTAGTTAAATTGGAGCTGTTGGATACGAATAAGGTGAAGAAAATTCAAAAATTAATACAGAAAGATGGGTTGAATGTAATTGATGCGATTTTAAATAAGAAATATTTAAAGGAAGAGGGTGTCGGACAAGCTCTTGCTGCTTTTTTTGGTTCAACTTATATTCGTTTTAAAGGTATTGATCTGTCGCCAGATGTTCTAATTACAATTCCTAAAGATGTTGCAAAAAAATCAGATGTGGTTGTTTTTGAAAAAGGTGATGGCTATCTTAAGGTGGCAATGGCTAATCCAAATGATCTTCATTTTATTCATCTTCTGGAAAAAAAGACTAATAGTATCGCAAGTGTGCATTTTACAACTCCTCATCAATTAGAAGAGGCTTTAAAATCTTATCCATCAGATTTTCATGGAAAGTTTGATGTTTTGATGGCGCGTGCTAATGAGGACATTAATCATTTGGAAACTTTGGATAGTATTTCTCAGGTTTTTGATTCATTGGTTTTGATGGCATATCAGCGAGGTACTTCGGATGTACACATAGAACCTTTTAATGATGAAATTAGGGTTAGATTTAGAATTGATGGTGTTTTGAATACAATAACGGCAATGCCAACGGATTTCCTGGAGACAATTATTAATCACATAAAAGTGTTGGCAAAACTTAGAATTGATACGCATTATTCTGCTCAGGATGGTAGATTTCAGGTTGTTTATGATGAAACTACAATTAATTTTCGTGTTTCAATTATGCCAACTCATTATGGCGAAAAAGCAGTTTTACGTCTTTTATCATCAGAAACTCAAGAATGGTCATTGACTGAGTTGGGGTATAAAGAAAAAGATAGAAATGTGATTGAGAAGCATATTACAAAAACTAATGGAATGATTCTTTGCTGTGGCCCAACTGGTAGTGGTAAAACAACAACACTTTATGCACTTTTAAAGGAATTAAATAAAGAGGGGGTTAATATATCTACAATCGAAGATCCTATTGAATATGGATTACCAGGAATTTTACAAACTCAGGTAAATACAAAAACGAATATTTCTTTTGCTGAGGGGTTAAAGTCTCTTATGCGTCAAGACCCGGATATTTTGATGATTGGGGAAATACGTGATTTTGAAACAGGTAATATTGCTGTTAATTCTTCTTTGACCGGGCATCTTGTATTTTCTACACTTCATGCAAATAATGCAAGCTTGGCGCCACTTAGATTATTGCAGATGGATGTGGATCCATATTTGATTGTAAATACTGTAAATTTAATTATTGCTCAAAGGCTTGTAAGAAAAATCTGTAACAACTGTAAAACTAGTTATACGCTTTCTAATGAAGAGCTGGAGGGTATGAAGAATCAGGTTGGATTGTCTGATGGACAGTTGGAAATTTTTGAACAATATTTTGGAGTTAAAGAATCAAAAACAAGATTGTTTAAAGGTAATGGCTGTGAAAAATGTGGTTACACCGGATATCATGGAAGATCAATTATTGCTGAGGTTTTGGAAGTGAAAGACAATCTCCATGATTTAATAAGTGAAAATAAAAGTGAGTCTGAAATTGAAGCTGTTGCAAGGCAAAATGGTATGACTACTATGCTTGAGGATGGGCTTAGCAAGGTGAAGGAAGGTGTTACTACTTTGGAAGAGGTATTTAGGGTGATTAATCAATAGGGGCTACATAGAGGCTACGCTTCTTACGTCGCTGAGGCTACAATGGAGGCTACATC
>JAOZLT010000094.1:2297-5599 GCA_029934675.1 Candidatus Altimarinota bacterium
GGCTACATAGAGGCTACGCTTCTTACGTCGCTGAGGCTACAATGGAGGCTACATCGAGGCTACAATAGAGGCTACATAGAGGCTACAATGGAGGATATAATAGTAAATATGAATAAGAGCAGAGAAATAATCATTGGCGGTGTGTCAGATAAGGAACTTTTGATTCTGGTTAAACAGCTATATGCGGGTGTGAAATCTGGTTATAATTCAGTACAGGCTTTGGATATTGCTTTTACTTCTTCAAAAGGTAGGTTAAAGCAGATTCTTGAACGAGTTATAAAAGATGTTAATCATGGAGCGTATTTATATGAAGCATTTGGTAAACATAAAAAATATTTTTCACCACTTTTTTTAAATCTAATTAAAACAGGTGAACTTTCAGCATCGCTTAAAGAGAATTTAAAGGGTTTAGTAACAATTATCGAAAGGGAACATACATTTAAGTCAAAAGTCCGTTCTGCAATGATGTATCCTATGTTTGTATTGGTTGCGGTAACAGGATTAGGTTTGGCTGTAGGTTTATTTGTATTGCCAAATTTATTACCGCTTTTTAATAGCCTTGACGTTGAGCTTCCGTTTTCTACCAAAATACTGATATGGTTTGCGGAAGAATTTGATGCTCATGGAGGTGCAATATTTATTGGTTTCATTGTTTTTGTTGTAACATTATTTTGGATTTCTCGTAAGAAATTTAGTAGACCAGTTACGCATTGGCTCGCAATAAAAATGCCTTTACTGGGAAAGATTCAAAAAGAACTAACTATGGCGCGATTCGGAAGGTCTTTGGCTTCGTTATTACGTAGTGGAATGCCGATTGATCAGAGCCTGAATATTATGTCTACAGTTATTACAAATTATTACTACCAAAAGGGGCTAAAAATGATATTGCCAGCGATTAAAAAGGGTCAGACACTTGGTGAGTCACTAGCTGTATATCCTCATCTTTTTGATGATATTTTTATTAAACTTTTGTCATTAGGGGAGGCAACAGCTGGGCTGGAAGAATCGTGTGATAATGTGGCGGAATATTATGAGGATGAGGTGGATGATGCGATGAAGAATCTTGCAATTAGCCTTGAGCCATTACTCATTATTTTTGTAGGTCTTATAGTGGCATTTGTGGCGTTCTCGATTTTGGGACCTATTTATAAAATTACCGGAAGTCTCCGATAATTTTTAATTATCAATTATGAGTTATGAGTTAAAAATTATAGGAAGATCGAAAAAAGGATTTACGATGGTAGAATTAATAGTTGGAATTGCATTATTTTCATTACTTTTTGGTATGGGGGCGGTGGTTTTGGGGAATTTTACTACTGTTCAATCGCTTAGAATTGGGGGTGAGAGGTTGGTGCAAAGTTTACGGGAGGCACATACAAATTCCGTGGCGCAAAGGCAGGATAGTGCGTGGGGAGTTTATTTTGATACGATATCTGAGCCTGATAGATATATTGTTTTTAAAGGTAATCATTATGCTAGTCGTGATACATCTTTTGATCAGGTAAACCAGTTTCAAAAAAACATAGATATTCATATGTTAAATATTGGAGGTGGTAATGAGGTAGTTTTTGCCAAAAGAAGCGGGCTTACTAATAACTCAGGTTCAATTCGTTTGTCCGCGGGGGAGGAATATTATGATGTGAGTGTTAATGGGATGGGGATGGTTGATTTTACTTACTAATGTGTTGTTAAAAGCGAATAATGAGTTATTAAAATCGAACTTCGAAATTCGAAACTCGAAGGAAATTCAAAGCTCTAAATTCTAAAAAATCCAAAATGCAAAAGTGCCAAAATGCCAAATTAGAGGATCAGAATAAATTAATTAAACCGAATAATTTCGAGTTTCGAGCTTTGCCTACCAGCAGGCAGGTTTCGAATTTCGAGTTTTCGAGTAAAGCGAGAGGCGGATTTACTCTTATAGAACTCGTACTTGCGATTACAATTTTTGTGATTATTGCGGCTGGGGTAGCGGTTCCTGTTGTGGGTAATTATTTGAATGATTTTGAAAATAGTAAGTATGTGCAGGCAAATGCGGTATTAACTGAAACGTGGGAGGCTGTACGCTCAATTCGCAATCGGGATTGGTCCGATATTACGAATGGGACGTATGGTCTTGCAAATGGCGGTGGGTATTGGGAATTTAATGGGGTGAGTGATGTTGTGGACGGTTATACACGAAGTGTTACGGTTAGTAGTGCACAACGTGATGGAGTTGGAAATCTGGTTGCGTCTGGTGGTATTGCAGATTCTGATACAAAAAGAATTCAAGTTCAGGTTTTTTGGAATCCGACGCCTTATGAAACTCGGAGCTTGGAAGCGGAGAGTTTACTTACTAATTATGTTAATCCTGGAACATGGATCTTGCCATAAACTCAAAACTCAAAGTCCAAAACTCAAAGTCCAAAACTCAAAACTCAAAACTCAAAATTCAAAGTTCTAAATTCAAAGTTCAAAACTCAAAGTCCAAAACTCAAAATTCAAAGTCCAAAACTCAAAATTCAAAACTCAAAGTCCAAAATTCAAAATTCAAAGTCCAAAATGTCAAAAAACAAAAATACCAAATTAGGGAATCTTAAAAAATTTATTAAACTGAATAACTTTGAATTTAGAACTTTGAATTTTGAGTTTGCGAGCAAAGCGAGAAGAGGCTTTACGTTGGTGGAAACAATTATTTATATTGCAATTGCGTCTATCTTTTTCTCAATGGCAATTGGGTTTTTCTGGCAGGTGAGAGGTGGGGAAGTTAAAGCTAATACAACTAGGGAGGTGAAAGAGAATGTGTCTCAGGCTGTAGAGGTTTTTAAATATTATGTACGGAATGCTGATGGGATGGATGCTGGTTCGTCACAGTTTGGAGTTAATTTAGGAAGTCTTTATTTAACTTATCCTGAAGGTAATAGGGTTTTTGATACTTATTCAAAAAATGTTCAGGTCGGCGGTACGACTGTGGGGATTAAGAAATTCAGATTCACGCAATTTGGTAGCTCATACGACATTACTTCTGACCATGTTGACGTGGAGAGTTTGATTTTTTCCAACTTTACTCAAGGTGAGGAACCTGTTGTGCGGATGGAACTTTCTTTGAAGAGCGTGGCTGTAAATGATGATACAAATTATAATGAATCGTTATCTGTGAGGACTAGTGTTAATATTCGACAAGAGCTTTAGTTTTTAGTCTCAAGTGCGAGTCTCAAGTGTTTAATTAAAAATTCATAATTAAGAATAACCAATTTCCAAAAGATATCGAATGTAGAATAACAAATTAATTTTTTAATTCTTAATTCTTAATTTTTAATTAAATT
>JAOZLT010000094.1:5609-5823 GCA_029934675.1 Candidatus Altimarinota bacterium
TTGCGAGTCTCAAGAAGGGAGACGGAACTTGAGACTTGAGACTCGCACTCGCACTAATAATTAAAATTCATAACAAAAATAAAATAAAAAAAATTATATACAACACCAAGGGGGCTATTGGAATTTTGACCACGTTGGTGCTGAGTTTTGTGCTGATGTTGATTGCTGTGAATGTGGTGTTGGTTGGAATTTCGTCACGGGCGAATGCGTTTTA
>JAOZLT010000095.1 GCA_029934675.1 Candidatus Altimarinota bacterium
CCACCAAACACTGAGGCAGGTTACCCCTTGCAGTAGGAGATGTCTGGAACTGATAAATGGAACTTAAAAGTGTTCCGATTTCTGATTTTCTTTCAGAATCATTAGCTTTACCAAACTGAACCGCTGGATTAACAGCAACAAGAACGATACCAGCAAGTATCGAAATGATACCGATAACGATCAATAGTTCAATTAATGTAAAACCTTTTTTATTTGTTTTAGGCATAATTGTTTTTTAAGTTATAAATTTATTTTAATGCTTGAATGTATTTTACAGACAAGTTAATGGAAAATCAAATATATTTTATTTTAGATACAATCTTATCGTTAATTCTATGTCAGCAAAGCCATTTATGTCATCTTCTGCGTTAGGTTTGTAGTGCATGGTGAGATTCATAATTTTTGTTACAAAACGGGAATTGTGTAGTTCATCCATCGCTTCAAAAAGTTTATTCTTGTCCCCCACTTTCATACTTAGCTTATAGTCTGCATAGTGATCTAAAAATATCTGATCTTCCTGACTTTTAATGGCTACTTCAGCCTGAGAATCTACATTTAATAATAATTTTTCCAAATAAGGTATAAAAGGGACAACCTCTTCATACCCCGCAAAGGCTTTATCTTTAAATAAATTAATATCAATATTTGAACCTGCACTATTAAACACTAATTGCTGAAGACCAGTTACGGACTGATTATTTTGAGCAATTAAATTCTCGTTTGCTTTTATCTTGGAAGCTAAAGAAGTATTAACGAATAAAAAAACGACAGCAAGTGCTACAAAAACAATACTTAAAAGACTTAATGTCCTAAGCATTTTTTGCTTTTTAATTATTGGCCAGATTTTTGTGAGAGTGTGCTTTTTGATAATTAAGAATTAAAAATTAAGAATTAGCCTCAGGTGATTCCTCAGTATCTACAGTAACTTCCTCTGTTTCTGATTCTACAGGTTCAGCCTCAGGGACTTCTACTTCAGTAGTTTCGGATTCTATGGCTTCGGGAGTTTCTGTTTCAGCCACCTCAGATTCAGTTGTTTCCGTTTCAGGCTCAGTAGCAGTATCATCTTCCGCTGTCTCCTCGATAGTTTCTTCGACTATTTCGTCAATTGTTTCTGCTGGCACTTTAATTGACGGTCTTTTTGGTTTAGCTGTCTCCTCTACCGCTTCTCCCTCCTCCACCTCGGCAACTTCGTCTTCAACTAAACCGTATTTTTTATTAAAATCTGCCATCAAAATATCCATTACTACTGTTAAATCGATGTTTATAAATCTCTCACCTTTACCTGTTAAATTAGACAAAGGTGAAATGATATCTACAAGATGAGTATCGTTTTCTAATTTTTCAATAAATTTTTCTGTTTCATAACGCGCTTCAGTTTTTGCTCTAACTCTAACGCTATTTGTACTATTACTATTTATTTTATAGCCAACACTAACAAGCTCTATTCCATCCTCATTATACTTATCCATTTTCTGCATAAAATATCCACCTGGTAACGCATCGCTTAATATTGCACCTAATTGTGATGTTAACTGGGTCTTTTGCTGAATGTCCTGAGCTGCCCTATGAAGATATGGATTTTGAGCCTTTTCATTAGATATCTCCACTTCTTTATCGCTAACTTGCAAGCCAATATAAGATTTCCCCATTACCATACCGCTGAGCACTAAAAGAATCGCTAATGATACTGTTATTCCTAATAACACTCTTCTTACTGTGGGAACCAGCATTTTATTAAAAAGCTCTTCTTTTTTACGACTTGGGAGAAGATTTATTTCATGTTCATCCTCTTCCGGTAAAATTGATCTTAAAGCAAGTCCAATTGCCTCACAATAATAAAGCTCAGTATCCTCATTTAATTGAATATACTGAAATTTTGGAATGATATTTGAATTCGGAAAAGCTTCTTTTAGCACTTCTGACAAGCCAGGTATACGTGAATGACTACCTATAAGATAAATTGTTTTCACTTTTACTGAGTCTTGGTTTGCGGCAATATCTGCAAGCTCTTTAATGTCTTTTATTAAATTTTCTAATGGTGCTTTCAAAGCACTTCCCATTACAGTATATTTATCATCTTTTTCTAACTCGGGATTATTGTACAATTCATTCAATATTTTCTTTGTATCTGATAATGTTGGTATTTTTGCCCCTTCTTTTACTGCTTCAATAAGATGCTCACCTGCAATTTCTGAATCAAGAGCATATGAGATTCCGGTTGTATTATTATTAATACTAAAAGTAGTCAATTTTTCATCGATATTTACTATCATAAAATCTCCATCTGTCTGGTGAAAATGATTGCTACACGCACGAATTAAACTGTTTTTATCGACATCTACAAAAACTACCTTTAATCCAACCTCACCAAGTATTTCGATAAGAGATTCAATTATACTTTTTTGTACAGCCACAAAGTTGTATTTGACTTCTTTTTTTGAGTCACATGTACTTAGCAATCTAAAATCTGTGGTAGCTTCACTAAGTTCGATTGGAATAAAATCTTTAGCAGAATCCGCAACAAATTCGCTATCTTCAATTTTGTCATGCGGAATACATATATTATGCGTAAAAGTCTTTTCTTCTGGCATAGAGATAATTACATTTTTAACACTCATGGATCCCGCATAACCTTCCTGTAAAAGCCTTGATAAAGCCTCTTTAAACGCCTCTGGATTAACAACAATGCAATTATCTTCCACAATATTCGGCTCAAGTTCAACGCGTGCAAAATTAACGACCTTTAACCCTTTTTTGCTCATTGCCAACTCTACAGCTGTTAAGGCTGAATTTCTGATATCTAGACCGATAGTGTTTTTAAGGGGTTTGTTCATGCTTAGTGCGAGTGCGAGTGCGAGTCTCAAGGCCGACTTACGATACTTGTGACTCGCACTCGCACTTGAGACTAATTAAGAGGTTTCCTCAATATTTATAAAATCAATTGTATTCATATAATCCAATGAGCCGTCAGAGTTATTTATATCAAATTTGGCCACTTTTAAATCATAACTAAATGTGCGGGGGAAATTATTACTTACACCTGTTACATCAAGCTCAACTAAGCGCTCTGTTATTCCTGGTGATACCTGATTCTCTACAAACCATACAATGCTTGTAGTACACGAGTTACCCTCGGATAGTGTATAATTCAGATTTTGATTATATTCTTCTTCCATCTTTATACGCAACAATACATCTTCCAGGCAGGTAGTCATATTGATACGTGCATTTTCATAATTAACACTACTAGTAGAAAGAGATGCATTCCTCACACCATCCAAAAGCATAGTCATTGCAAAAAACATGGCAATACTTGCTACTATTAGTAAGCTGACAATTGCGATAAAACCGTCCGTATTTCGGATTTCGCATTTCGGATTTCGCATTTTATTGTTGCATTTGTGATTTCGCATTTTATTTTGCATTTTGATATTTTTCATTTTTGAGTTTCGAACTTTGAGTTTTTAATTTGTTTCGGATTTCGCATTTTATTGTTGCATTTGTGATTTCGCATTTTATTTTGCATTTTTTATTTTTGTTTGTGGGGATAACTATCTCCACTTACTAACATTTTTGAGTTTCGAACTTTGAGTTTTGAGTTTCCTCGCGTAGCGAGGCTTACCATTTAAGATGTAAAGTAAAGTAATCTATTGCCATAAAGCATGGTGCGCTGGTCTGATTCTGATCTGATACTCCGTTCCAGTGGAATTGTATGCGGGCTTTTATTTCCTGATTATCATATCCACCTACAAAGCTAAGCACATCTTCGTTGTTATATACGACTTCAAATATCTGCTGGTCGCTTATTTCACCATCTAATCCCATAACACCTGCAATTACCCATTCTTCGGTCTCCCAGTTATAAAGCTCCACATTCTGAGCATCTACCAAGTCTCCATTCATAGGGCACTCTGAGCCTAAAGTGTCACAGAAGAACATAGCTGTACTCTGATAAGCGATTTCTCCTGCTACTGTAATGCTGTCCAATTCATCCAGATTATCCTGGCTTAAGATTGTAGTGAATTTCTTTTCCCAATAAGCGTCACCCACTCCTTCCTGTGTTCCCCCTAAGTATGCCGGATGCTCAGTATTATCATCTGTAAATGTATGCCAGAAAGAGCACCATTCAGGAAAATGCATATTCCACCTGTAACAGCTGTCCGTATATACACTACTTGTTATAATGCCTGTACCTTCATCTCCACAATTTTCCGCACATCCACCTTCACAATAATTTATGTATCTGGCAGCTTCATATGTAGTGGTCGGGCTTGTAACAGAAGCTCCGCATCCAAAATTAAATTCAACATAATCCAATGGATCTACATTGTTTACCGAGCTTACTGAAAATGTATAGGTATTCTCATAAATACTTTCTATAGCAGTTTGGAATCCTAGTGAATCTTCTATTCCATTACCTTCTTCTAAAATCAAAGTATTGGTAGTAATACCACTCCCTGTCTTAGTTGTAATAAAAACCGTATTACTAGCATCGGATACTGTTACTGAAAAAATATCAGCCAACTCTTCAGTGTCCACATCACCTAATGGTACATCAGCATTATGGAATCTTATTGTAGTTGGATAAAATGTACCTTCGCAGTCCTGCTCATTAAGTGTCACATTATAATCTACAAGATCCCTTCTATCTATCCCAAGCCAAGGCATCAACTCGGCAACGTCATTGGCTAATATAATCATTGTCTTATGAAATCCTGGCATACTCATATCAACTATCCTATCCAGCACATCATCAGGCAATTTTGTGTTCCATATCATTACCTGTTTAAAATGCCCATTTTCTAATGAAGGGTCTCTATCGATTATTGCATGCAAAACCGATGGAGGTAATGGGGAAGAGCTCATCAATATTTGCTTTAAAGTGGCGCTTCTTAATGGTGGATTTTGATTAATAAGATTAATAAGTGAATCACTAGTATTACAATTAAACTCATTTCCTACATCTCTACCGCTATTGCCTGGATTACCACTATTGCCTGAACCACCATATGCGTTCTTATCACATTCATCTCCAATCTCATCCATGTCATAATCTTCCTGAAAAGGGTTGTAGGACAGAACACAATTATCCAATTCGTCACAAATCCCATCATTATCTGCGTCTCCACAGCATTCGGGAAATTTTGGATATGCGTCCAGATAATCCGGACATCCGTCTTCATCAAAATCACCACGTTCTAAATTTGATGAAGTGACATAATTTTGTACAAGATCATATTCTTCTACACCGCTAATATTCAATCTTACAGTTATACCTAAAACGATTTCAGGGTCATTCAATTCATCTACAATTCTTTCAAAATAAAGGCTTTCAATATCCGTACTTTCCGTGGAAAGATCACTCTTTACCCCATCCTCAGTAATCTCTATCTTATTTAAAGTAGAATCCATCTCTATAATAATTTCCGAATCATCCTGCATAATAAGAGTAAGTTTTCCTTCTAAATCATCAAATCTTGAGTTGTTAACATCAACTTTTTTCGTATCCGCAATAATGTCATAAATTCGCTCTATCATAAACTGACTATCTACACTGACCTGCTTTTCAACCATATGCTGTCTTTCCTGACGTGTTGTATTTATAGATAAGTAAACAAAAACTGGGATTATTATCATAAAAATTGATATATACAACAAAAGCTCTATAAATGTGGTTCCTTTGTGATTTTTTATAAGGTTTTTCATGTTTACTATTGAGGCTACGTTGAGGCTACGTTGAGGCTACGTTGAGGCTAAGGCTACGTTGAGGCTACGTTGAGGCTACGATTGAGGCTACGATTGAGGCTACGT
>JAOZLT010000096.1 GCA_029934675.1 Candidatus Altimarinota bacterium
CTCCTGAAAGAGTTTGATGGCTGGCTGTTCGATGAGGTTGTCTTCGGTATATTGGCTCATGGGTTAATATGTTAATTTTATTTTTGCAAGATATATATTCCATGCTTCAAAAGATAATTTTGCAATTTCTAAAGAGTCTATTTTTTTATCTCCAAATTTAATTTCATATCTGCTTTTGGTAACAAAACCACTATTTATTAAATTTAAAAAAGTATGATTATTTCCATGTTCTACTTCATTCTCTGATCGTGATTTTTTACTAAGTTTGCGATGTTTATCTTTATTGGTAAAATCTGCACAAATTGATAACCACTTATTAGATGAGATGTATTGCTCAATATCATTTTTCTTAGTTGGAAATTCTTGAATCAGCCAATCCTTAAAATGATAACACTGACTACAAAAAGATTTAAAAGCGCTTTCTGCATCTATATTAGATATTTTCCCAGGTAAATAATCATATAATTCTTTAAGTTTTTTCAACTCAAATTTCATAAAATCATATTTTCGTTGTAATTCTTGATTCATATTTTTAATTAAATTTGTATATTCAAATCCTCAACACCCACCTCCCCACCAACCAACTTAGGCAAAAGCATATCTCGTGTTTGATGGAGTTTTTGATTTTTATTTTGCAACAAAAGAATTTCATTAACCATAGGTTCTATCATTGATTCAAACTTTTGAAGCTTGTCATCATCTGGTATTAGTAATTTAATGCCTTCAATTCCTGAACCACTTATATTCGGCTGTGCTGCACCTAGGGCAATATTTACAATTTCTTTTTGAACGAACTCACTTGGTAATACGCAATAAATAAAGCAATTATTCAAAGATTCTTTCTTTGGGAAAAATTTTCCAACACGCTGATTTACATAAAAAGTTTCTTTTGCTAGTGGCATAATGCCAAATTTACCAATTGTCGCCCCTGTCATTGCAATTAAAATATCCCTTTTTGTTAGTTTAAATTTATCTGCTTTTTGTACAAATTCATTGCTAACTCTATTAACGTTTATTAAATCGATTGTATTATTTTCATTTAAGTTTTTTATTTTAATAATAGGGTTACCAGAATCGCCAAAATCCTTGCTTTTAAATGCAAACCCCGATTTAATTTTATATAAATTACCAATGCAACCAACCTCCCACCCCTCAGGAATCTCCCCAAATTCCGTACCACTATCAACTATCTTTACCTGTTCATGACCGGGGAATTTAAAATCTACAAACCACTCTTTGTAAATAAGCTGAGCGGTGTTTTCCAATATTTTAATTCGTTTGGTGTTGTTTTCTATCAGGTCATCGAAAGCGGAGAGGATTGAGGCGATTTTTTGTTGGGTTTTAAAGTGGGGAGCGCTAAAATTTATTGAAAGTAATTTCTCCAAACTTAAATTATCTTGAGTAGTTCCTTTAGAAATAAGCTGAAAGTTTTTTTGAAGTAAATCCAGTAAATACTTCACAAACTTAACATCTGACTTTTTTTCGTAAGGGATAAAACCAACTATACTATCAGGAAAACATGCGGGAATTGCTAAAATAGCACTATCCGCAATATTGGCGGCTATGGTTATACAAAGCGTGTTAGATTGCCATAATTTACTTTGTGCCAACCCATTTTCGTTATAGGTTTGTGAATATGAATTTATGTATAAATTAGCCGATTTTACGTCCCCTGTTTGAATAAAAGGATACTTACCACCAAATAATACTTTATCATTTCTTGGTCTATGGCGAGAGCGACCACGCTCTACCCTCCCCAAGTCACTTAGGTTTACTCTCTGCCACCCATTTTTTAACTTCACATCTATCATTTCTTCTTCTTAAAATTAGTTTTTAAAACCTTTTTCACACTCTTATCAAAATCAGAAACAAACTTTTTATCTTCTTCCTTAAAGCTACTTTTAAATTTTTCCATTGTAGGATTATTCAATAAAGATTTCATTTGCGTAATAGCTGTTTCGTTTAATTTTCTCAATCTTTCCGTTTTAGAAAGTCTATCTTTTATAAACTGTGAATTTAGATTCTCCAGATTGGATAATACAAGTAATTGCTCTTGTGTAGCATAATCCCTAATATTCCCATCAAGTTTAGGATTTTCCGATTTCCATTGTTTTGCTGTTTTCCCAAACATAGCAAGATTCAACAAATCAGCCTCCTCGGTAAACCATGACCATTTTAGTTTGTTTGGAGTTTTCTCAGGAATTAAATGGGCATCAACGGCATCTGTGTGAATGCGATAATTAAGTTTTGAAAGAGCACGATTCAATTGCCAGTCTTTTGAAAGCCGTTGTGCTTCAATTTGCTTGAGTCTTTTAAACTCTTTAACAAGATACAATTTGAATTCAGGATTAAGCCATGTACCAAATTCCAATGCCACATCTTCATGAGCATATGTTCCGCTTCCGTATCTTCCTGTTTTTGCATGCAGACATTTTCCATTTGTCTTTTCTTTCCATTTTTTAACTGAAAGCATAAAACGGTTTGTTCCTGCCTCATTTTTAATTCCCTCGAATTCGGTGGAATTAAAATCCGGATTATGAAGTTTCTCCCATACTGCCAAAAATTCAATAGTATTTTTGTTTCGTAACCATTTTTCGATAAGAGAAAGTCCTCCTTCAAATGAAACGGTCATATCTGTAAGAGAAATATACTTTTCTCCATCAATTTCAATGACATTAATTTGATTGCCATGAACCGTTATTTTTTTAGTCATATTTTAAAGATTATTTTTTAAAATCTTCTTAACACTTTTATCAAAATCCGAAACAAACTTTTTATCTTCATCTTTTTTGAATTTCAAAAACTCCTTTTCAGCTTTTTTATCTGCCAGTTTTTTAGAAATACTACCCTTATTCAATAGAATTTCCTTTTCATTCAGTCGTAAAAAGTCATCCAGTTTACGGATCCAGTCTTCCATTCTCATTGCCTCATTATTCCGCGCCTGCAATTCCGCGAACGAAAGATATTGGTCAACAATTAAATTTAGTTCCTGCAACTCATCCTTGGTCAGATAATTCTTTGCCACAAAAACATCTTTACGCTGAATTTTACGTTCAGACATACAAGTAATTCCCATATTTGGTTTTTTTGCATCTGCTCGCATAGATATAACTTCAGCCGCAGTATGACCGTGTATGCCAAAATGCATTTTGTTTTGTACTGTAGCAAAAAAATCCTGAGTCAAATTGGATTTCGAATTATAATCTATGCTGGTGGCATAAATATCCGTGATCTTCTGATAAAAATTTCTTTCGCTGGTGCGAATGTCACGAACACGCTCAATAAGTTCATCAAAGTATGCATTTCTCTTTCCTTCTTTCAGTCTTTCATCGTCCAACGTGAAACCTTTTACAATGTATTCTTTTAGCCTTTTTGTCGCCCAAATACGAAATTGCGTGCCCTGTTGAGACTTTACCCGATAACCAACTGAAATAATGACATCAAGGTTGTAATAGATCGGGGCTTTTTGCTGAAATTCGGAATTCCCGAATTTGTGCATAGTTTGGCTTTCTTCTAGTTCATTTTCTGCATAAATATTTTTAATGTGTTCATTTATAGTGGATTTTGCTTTATTAAAAAGCTGAGCCATTTGCTCTTGAGTGAGCCATACTGTTTCATCTTCGAGCTTTACCCGAACCTGTAAACCATCGCTTGCTTCGTAAAGAATAATTTGTGAATTTGCCATTTTAATAATTCAGTTAAATTTTTATATAAATATTGTTTCTCTGCGCATTGTCTGTATAATTTAGCTGGAAGGTAATTTCTTATACGTGGGGCTCCGCATGGTTCCTCTTGAGACTTCGGTCTCAGCGCATAAGATTCTTCTGCTTATTTAATCAATTCGGTTAAATTTTTATCAATTCTGTCCATTAGTTCATCGGACTCTTTGTTTAAATCCATTAAATCCTTGTGGTATTCCTCCAGTCTTTCTTTGTAGTCATATTCTTCCTCCTCTTTATCCGCCACACCCACATAGCGACCCGCGTTAAGTGAATAGCCTTGCTCCGCTACTTCTTCAATCGTTGCCACTTTACAAAGCCCTTTTACATCTTCGTAAGGCTTAGCTCCTTCCCTGCCCGCCGAAGCATTAGCGGAGGAGGGTTCACCTCGATAGTTTCTTACAATATCGGCTATTTGCTGTATTTGTTCGCTAGTCCAATCTCTGTGAGCACGGTCTATTTGATTGTAAATATTTCGGGCATCGATGAAAAGAATCTTGTTTTTACGATCTGTGCTTACTTTTCCTTTGTCCAAAAACCAAAGTGTTACAGGTAGAGTTACGGTGTAAAAGAAATTACTGGAAACGGAAACCATTACATCAACATAGCCTTCATCAATCATTTTTTTGCGGATTTCTTTCTCCTGATTACCTGCGTCTGAAGCTGAATTTGCCATAACAAAACCAGCTCGTCCATTTTCATTTAATGCACTTAAGAAAATTTGTATCCACAAGTAATTGGCGTTATTAGCATTTGAGATACCTAAATTATAACGAGGGTCATCTTTTATTTTCTCCTTATCCACACCCTTTACATTAAAAGGTGGATTAGCCATAACAAAATCGAATTTGTTAATAGAATTATGTAGATCCTGATAAAAAGTATTGCCGAGTTTTATCTGTCCTTCCAGTCCATGTACGGCAAGGTTCATTTTGCAAAGACGCATTGTTTCATCAACCTTTTCCTGTCCATAGGCCGTTATTTCCTTACCGGGATTTTTCTTATGTTCTCTAATTAAATTAGCACTCTGAACAAACATACCCCCCGAACCACAAGCGGGGTCAAATATTCTTCCGTGATACGGTTCTATAATCTCTACAATCAGTTTTACTATTGATGTTGGAGTAAAGAACTCACCACCCTTTTGTCCTTCTGTCATGGCGAAATGACCAAGAAAGTACTCATAAATCTTTCCAAACACGTCACCCTCATCAATCGGAATGCCGGAAAATGTTTTTAACAGTGTGAACAGGATATCATTTTCCAGTTTGGCATATGTTTTTGGAAGTACGCCTTCAAGATTTTTGTTGTACTTCTCAATCAGTTTCATCGCTTCGTTAAGGGCATGCCCTATATTTTCGCTTTCAGGTAGGTTGAGTAAATAAGAGTATCTTGCTTCTTCGGGTAAGTACATCACGCCTTCTGCCTGAAAATGTGTAGGTGTAAGTTTATCGCCACTACGACTGCCTTTGTATCTTTCTTTAAGTTCTTTCTCAACAGCGGAAAATTTGCCATCTACAAATCTCAAAAAGATTAGCCCCAATACGGGGACAGAATATTCGTGAGATTTAAGATTTGAGTTAGCACGCAAGCTGTCTGCAGCGCTCCATAATTTTTTTTCTAAATCACCATTAGATTTATTCATGATTATTTACTTTTTTAACAAATAATTTTATTTCCAATCCTTAATTAAAATTCCTTTACCACGTTTCTCCACAACAACCTTTTGCTTTTCTCTCCAGCCAAGTTCACGTATTACGGTAATTGGAAGAGTAATGGCATAACTGTCTCCACTCTTCTTTATTTTTCTAATGTTTTCTTCGTGTAATTTTCGTCTTCCCATAAAATAGATATTAAAAGATATATTTAAATAGTTATTTTTCAAATATCACTTTACTCCAAAAAAACAAAAAACTAAAACAAATAATATAGAGGGTATTACTGCATTGTATTCCTTCTCTTAGTTAGAGGGTAATTTGAGTTATTTATGCCAACTACTTATCATACAATTCCTTTCAACCTCCTCTCAAACTCCCCCACCTCAAAGCTATGGTTCTGAGTGCCTT
>JAOZLT010000097.1:0-4580 GCA_029934675.1 Candidatus Altimarinota bacterium
AAAGTGCTATTGTACTAGGTACCGTTGATCAAATGCTATCTACTGGCTATAAAATGCTACTAAAGATATCCCTTTAATAATAAAAAATGGCAAAACAAGCAAAAGGAACAGGTCGTAATTGGTATGTTCTCCATACATATTCAGGTTACGAAGATGCAGTTGAAAAAGCTCTCAGGCAACGAACAGAAGCTTTTAATATGCAGGAATTTATTTATGATGTGAAAGTTCCTAAAGAAGGTCAGATAGTAATTAAAAGAGGTGAACCTGTACAAGAAAAAAAACGTATATTCCCAGGATATGTACTTGTAGATATGATAGTAACTGATTACTCGTGGTATGTTGTCCGAAACACCCCCAATGTTACAGGTTTCGTAGGTGCTGGTAATATTCCTGTCCCAGTAACACCAGAAGAATATGGAATAATTGAAAAACGTACAGGAGAAGAACAACCAAAATTCAAAATCGACTTTAAAATTGGTGAGCATGTTGGGATTATTAGCGGACCTTTTGCGGAATATGATGGTGTTATTGATAAAATCGACCCCGAGAAAGGTAAGGTAAAAGTCTTAGTTTCAATTTTTGATCGTGAAACACCTGTTGAATTAGATTTCACCCAAGTTAAAAAGAAGTAAATCGCTATGAAAAAACTACCACTCACCTTAATTATACTTGTTATTCTTGCTCTATTTGTTTCTGCAGATTATTTTTTGAACAATTTAGATAGTGATGTAGCAGTAAATGAAATAAAGAATATAAATGTTTCCGCAGATTCAAAACCGGATAAAGATTCTGGTTTTATAGATGCTTATTACAAAGTTAACGATGATGTATTGGGTTACAAAGTAATAAGCCAAGTTAAGACAAGCCAAATTTTTGAAAAAATAGACTTAAATAGTTTAAATAACATAAATATTTATAGAAATAGACTAGAGAAATCTATATCTCAAACTACTACAGACAAATCTCAAGCTGTTCCAACTTCGGAAACAATCTATACATACGAAATCCATGGCCCTAAAAATCAAGGTAGCTTGACTTATCTTCATACTAAACTACAATTCATTGCCCAGATAAACGGTGTTAATGAAACAATCAATGAAGTAGATACTTATGGTCATAACAGTTTTTTCTTTAATGATGATAATTATAAAAATACATCATTCCTACTAACTCAAATCAACGACGATCTTTATGGATTTCAGTTTAATAAAACAAACCCTGAAACTGGCGAAGATTCAAATTCATACGAAGATGTAAAAAAGATGATAAATAATTTAATGCCAAATGCTCAACCAAGTACCCCAGAGCAACCTAAATCTCAATAAAATAAACCCTGAAACCTGCCTGCCGTTAAATATATATAAGCAAACTCGTACTCGCACTTAAAACTATACAATCAGGTACTTGAGACTCGCGAAGTCTTCCGTAGCTTTAAGCGAAGGAATGGCACTCGCACTTGAGACTAAATATAATATAACCAAACATTCCAGTGGCTAAAAAAGTAATAACATTAATCAAATTACAAATCCCTGCAGGGAAAGCAAATCCTGCACCACCAGTTGGTCCAGCCTTAGGTCAGCACGGTCTTAACATTCAGGATTTCTGCTCACAGTTTAATGAAAAAACAAAAGAGTTAGGAGATACTGTTGTGCCGGTTGTAATCAGCGTACATGAAGACAAAAGCTTTAGTTTTATCATGAAAACAGCTCCTGCTGCAGAAATGATTAAAAAAGCTATTAACCTAAAAAAAGGAAGTGGAGTTCCACATAAAGAAAAGGTCGGCGTTCTCCCAAAGGCTAAACTTAAAGAAATTGCTGAAAAGAAAATGGAAGACTTAAATGCTAACAGTGTTGAACAAGCAATGAAAGTTATCGCAGGTACTGCTAGAAGTATGGGGGTAACGATCGAAGACTAATATCTTCTTTAATTTACAATTTTGAATAACCAATTTCCAAATAATGTTTAAAAATTCGAATTTCGAAATCTTTTGGAAATTGGAGATTCTGAATTCAGCATTAATTTAGTGGGAGACTCAGAAGGTCGTTAATACCACGCAACATATAAGAACCATGAAATCATATGGTAAAAATTACAAAAAGGCACTGGAATCTCTTAAGGAGAAGCCAATGTATAATTTAATCGAGGCTATAAAATTAGTTAAAGAAACAAGTACTACTAAATTTGATAGTACGGCTGAAGTACATTTAAATCTTAATATTAATTCCAAACAAGCAGATCAAACTATCCGAAGTACAGTAATACTACCTCATGGAACAGGTAAAAAGCTTAAGATTGCAGCTGTTGTAAACGACGATAAAGTAAAATCGGCAAAAGACGCTGGAGCTACCACAGCCGGTCTTGAAGATCTTATCGCCGAATTTGGAAAGGGTAAATTTGATTATGATGTTGTAGTTGCAACGCCGAATGTTATGAAAAACCTTGGTAAAGTAGCTAAAATACTTGGACAAAAAGGCCTTATGCCTAACCCCAAATCAGGTACGGTTACACCGGATGTTGAAAAAGTTATAGAGGAATTAAGTCGTGGTCGTATTGAGCTCAGGAACGATAAAGAAGGAAACGTACACAGTATTTTTGGTAAAGTTTCTTTTAAAGAAGATGAGCTTGAAAATAATCTGAGAGCACTTTTGCAAACAATACGAGATTCAAAACCAACAGGTATTAAAGGAACATATATCAAATCCATTACAGTTACTACTTCAATGGGGCCTGGTATTAAGCTTGATGTTAATGAAGTTATGGCTAACCTATCCAAATAGTTTTACATCGAGGCTACATTGTGGCTACGCTCCTAACGTCGCTGAGGCTACAATGGTGGCTACAATTGTGGATTTCTAATTACAACCACAATAGTAGCCTCAAAGTGAAGTGAAACGAAACGAGTAGCCTCAACGTAGCCTCAAAGTGAAGTGAAGCAGAACGAAGTAGCCTCAACGCAACCATGAAAGTCCGAATCAAACGTATCGACAAATCCCTCCCCCTCCCAGTCTACGAGACAGGTGGTTCAGTGGGTTTCGATTTATTGGCGCGGGAGGATACCGAAATTCAACCTGATTGCATTGAACTTATTCCTGCTAACACGATTGTAGAAGTGCCGAAAGGATACTCACTCATTCTTGCATCTCGCAGTTCTACACCACGCAAATATGGTCTTACAAAACCTCATGGGATAGGTGTAATAGATCAAGATTATTGCGGTAATGAGGATGAACTAAAAATTCAAGTAATGAACTTTAGCAGAAAACCTGTAACTATCAAAAAAGGTACCAAAATAGCACAAGGTTTATTTGTCCGCGTTGACCGACTTGAATTTAAAGAAGTAGATGAAATAAAGAAGAAGAGTAGAGGAGGGTTTGGGTCTACTGACTAAATTTCATATTTTATATCTACCTTAAAACTATATATTAAAATAGATATAGTTTATTCTTATACTTAAAATAAAACTAGATCCAAATTAAAGTTTGAGTTTTGGCGGAAAAAACTCTTTTTTGACAAACAACAATGCAAGCCCAATTACAACGGAAAGTAATAATGTAAACAAAGCTCCAAATGCATAACTTCTACTTATTTCAGCTTGTTCATAATCAATATTAGAAAGTATAAACTTAGTATTGGTATTTGAGTTATATTCGTCTAATTTCGACTGTAAAAAATCTTTTGCTTTTATAAGTTGATTGGATTCAATTGCTTTATTGGTTGAAACCGTAAAAATAAAATTCATACGTTCCTGAACATGCATATTAATTTCAGTGTCTGATGGTAATTCAGCAAAGGCAATTAAATCAGTCCTGAAATTCGGAAATTTAGACCAGCCTACCATCGTTTGTCCAAAATAATGTGCGGCTTCATTTAATCTGTGTAAATCATCATTATCATAAACAGCACCCATGGTAGTAAATATCTTATTTTCATATCGAGGGGTGGTATATTTAGGTGAAACTATAGCGAATAAGAATTGTCCGATAATCGCAACAAGTAGTAGAAATTGAAAAGGTTTCTTATATTTTTTCATAATTTTAAAATAAGTCTTAAACTGTAAGTTTTAAGTCATAAGCCAATCACAAGCTTAAAACTTACGACTTAGGGCTTAAGACTGCTGACTATTCAATCAGGAGATTATTATACCGCTTTGCAGCCAGATTTCCAATAGAACCTGCTTGATCTAACTCATAAGCTTTCTGATAACTATATAATGCATCTTCAATCAAATCCTGATTTTCATAAAGCTTACCCAGGTTATAATAAGGAGCGGCTGATGTTGAATCAATTTCAATTGACTTCTTTAAATTTTTCTCAGCCTCTACGTAATTCAGAGTTCCAGTCTGACTCCATCCAAGTAAATTATAAGCCATTGCATCATTCGGGAAAGCAATTACAGCCATTTCAGATAGTTTTACAGCTTTGGTTGGATCATTTAAGAAATCTAGATATATCCAAATTGGTCTGACAAAAGCATTTATATCTTGCTTATTATATTCAAGAATTTCTTCGTAAGATTTAACAGACTTTTCATAGTCCTTAGTTTGTAAATACATATCAGCCAATTTCTGTTTTATAACTGC
>JAOZLT010000097.1:4590-5737 GCA_029934675.1 Candidatus Altimarinota bacterium
TATACAATTTAAATAAATTATGGCATTTTCGTATTTGGTAAGTTCAGCATAAGTTATACCTAAAAAATACTGAGTGGCTGGCCATTCGGGATCAATTTCATAAGCATGTTCAAACGATGTTAATGCAAAAAGATATGAATCGAGATTTAAGTATGAAAAACCCAAAAGGACCCAAGCATCACGCAGATCTGTTCGAGTTCTTAAAATATCTTTTAATTTATACACAGCCATTTCATATTCCTCAATTTGATTTAAGGATCTTGCCAAAAGCTCTGACAGATATAGGTCTTCAGCAGCTTGAGCAAACTCAAATTCCTGATATGCATCTAATACTTTTTGAACTTTTGCGGCTGTTACAGAATCTATAGTAGGATCTGCTAAAGCAGTAGTTAAAAGAGCTTTGCCTTCATCGTGTTCACCTGATGTTATTTTCAACAAACCTTTTAAATAGGTAAGTCGAACATCAGTGACTCCATCGGCTAATAATTGATCAATTAAATTCTCAGCTTCTACAAATTCATTTTGTTTAATGTTTAACAAGACTAGAAAGTATTTAGTTTCAGGATCACTTGGTAATAACTCCAGCACTTTTTCAGCATTTTTCTTTGCCTTACTATAATCAGTTAAATCATAGTTTACGTTCATTAATTTTTGATACGGAGTACTTCTGGTAGGTTCTAAATTTGCGGCTTTTACATATTCGTTAGCAGCATAAACCAAAAAATCTTTATCATAATAATAATCACCTTTCTTCAAGCGCTCATCGTAAGTTAAATTAACTTCTTCTTCCTTCTTTTTAATTTTTGTAGGAATTTTGGGTTTACTGGATATATTAATTGAATCATCATCGCCAAAACCCAAAGCTGATATTAGAGTTTTTATACCTAATGGATTATCAGAAAGACTCATCTTAATAATTTGGTCACCCATAGCAATAATGAATGCCAATACAATAGCAACGATGATTGCAGTGATTTTTTTCATAGTAAGTGGCGAGTAATGTGCCTGCCTGCCAGCAAAGGCAGTGTCCGAACATAGCGTAGACGAACCATGTCACGTCTCAAAGTGAAGTGAGAGGTGTTCATTCGTCAAACGCGGAGCAAATTCTATCAAATACCATCTACTAAGTAAATCCAATTACAGAGAT
>JAOZLT010000098.1 GCA_029934675.1 Candidatus Altimarinota bacterium
AGTCGGAGAATTCTAATTGATTAAAATTAATTCAAGGAAAAAAACTCCTGACCCGGAATATTTTGAATTTTAACTGAAACACATTTGACTTTTTTAAAAATAAGAATATAATAAAATAAGAAAGTAAGTAAATAAGTATGAATAAAATATTAACTGCTACATCCCGTGGGCAAATCACACTTCCAAAAAACTGGAGAGATAAATTTGATACCCGTTTTTTTGAAATCGAAATTGAGGATGACCAGATTTCAATCAAACCTCTAAAGAAACGAAAAGATTTGGAAGGTGAACTTGAGGAGACTTGGGAGGAATATAAAAAAGGAAATTTTATTACTCATGAGGATTTAGTAAAGAAATATGGTTTATAGATTGGTTTATTCTAATGTGGCACAGCGAAATTTGGAGAATCTGTCCAAAAAAGAGGCAGTGCGTATTTTTAAAAAACTTTCAGTATTTATACATAGTCCTCATCCGTTAAAATTTGCACGCAAGCTAAAAGGGCTTAAGATACCTCATTATCGTTACAGGATAGGGGATTATCGAGCCATCTTCCGATTGAACCCACAAACAAAACAATTGGTTATTCTAGTTGTATTAAAAATCGTTCACAGGAAGGACGCATATTAAAAGTAAATTGTAAATTTGTAAGGTGGTGTAAATGCTAATAATTTATTATAAGGAGTTAAAGACTTAATAAAAATATTTATTTCTGTTAACTGGAATATTACTTCTCTCTTGTACATTTTTGCTTGGTTGCACAAGTGAAACAAACTCCGTTAAAACAGATTTCATCGCAATAAATGCTGTAGAAAACTGCACTGAAGAAAAACCAGATATTATGTATACCGAAACAACACTTGATGTACTTAAAATGGATACTTCTTCAGGAGCTGGAATGAAACCAATAAATATGAAAATTATTTGCAACTTTATTTACCTAATCAGTTGTAGTGATATTAAAAGGGATGTTCTGTTGGAAATAACAAACAAGAATGGAATAAGATATGACTGTAAAACTGTTGGTAAATTAGACTAACGGAAAAAGAATAATTTTATTTTTAACGCTCGTTCATCCAAATTGCACAGTGTTGAGTTGTTATCGATCTAAAATATAACGCCATGTAATTTCTTATAGCCCGAAACGGTGCGGGATGAATTTAGTTTTTGACCTTTTAGTCGTCAGATTCCTTCACCACCTCCAATTCCTTTCCACTCTCCAGAGCATTATAAAATATCGGTACCATTACAAGCGTAAGAACGGTAGCAAAAATAATACCAAAGAAAATAGATAGCGCCAAATCTATCCAAAAGCTTGATGCAAATGCGAGTGGTAAAACACCAGTTGCAGTTGTTATTGTTGTAAGGAAAATAGGTTGAAGGCGTTCTTTGCCTGATATTACGATAGCATCCAGCTTTTTCATGCCTTGCCGTATGTTTGAATTTATACGGTCAATAAGCACAATTGCATCATTAACAACAATTCCCATCAAAGCTACAATTCCGATAAAACCTGGAAAAGAGAAACTTCTGTTAAGTGCATACATCCCAAAGAAAACTCCAATAAGAGCCAATGGTAGTGTAAATATAATTATAAATGGCTGTCTGAATGAATTGAACTGTAACACTAAGATAAATGCGATTAATACAAGTCCTATGTACATGGCGTTGAATAGTCCATTAAAAGATTCCTGCATTTCCTGAAATTCGCCACCAAAATCAAGTTCTATGTCGTTAGGAGTTTGGATGTTTTCGAGCCTAGCTTGAAGGTCTTGTCTAATTTCTTCAGCAATATGTCCTTTTTTTGCAAATGCTTTAACATTTATCACTTTTTCGGTATCTCTGTGTCTAATTGTGCTAATTGTAGGATTGAGACTTATATCAACTAATTCACTAAGTGGAACCTGACCTACTGGGGTTGATACAAGAAGTCTCTTTATCTGATCAACATTTTTTGGGTTTAAATTACAAAGTGTTAGCTTATCTCGTTTTGACAGAAGTATATTTGTTTTATCTTTTTTACAATCATCTTCTCTAAAATCAAGCCTTACAACAATTGGAGTCTCATCACCTCCTTTTATTATTTTAATGTTATTACTGCCATAAACAGCGGTTCTAAGCTCAGTAGCAAGCTGTACAACCGACATTTTGTAGAATTCCAATTGGTCACGTTTTACTTCAAAATGGAATTCTCCAGTTCCATGTTGAACATCTACATCTACATCACGTGCTCCGTCGACTTGTTTTAGTTCATGTGAAATTATCATTGCAAAGTCTTCAAGCTTTTCAAGGTTATCTCCCATAACTCGGACTTCTACATCAGCACCGGTAGGCGGACCTGTTTGAAGGTCACTTACCGTAATATCTGCACCAGTTACATGCGCGATTTTTTGCCTATACATCTCACTAATTTCAATAGCTTTATATTTTCTATTTTTCTTTTTAACAAGATTAACTGTAATACTCGCCTTATTAAAACTTGTGGTTCCACCAAGATTACCGACTGCATGTTTTCCTCCAGTTATGGCTAATGCCGAACCACCCGCAATCGTAACAAAATTATCTACTTCCGGTAGCTCCAAAATATATTTTTCAAGTTTTTCAGTTACGGCAAAAGTATCTTCAAGCCGTGAACCAAGAGGTCCTTCAATTGAAATAGTAAAATAATCTCCATCCAACTTAGGGAACATTTGTACTTGCAACATGCCTGTAAAAGGCATCGAAATAGCAAATGCGGAAATAAGTACCATGGCAATTACCCATGATCGTCTCTTAAATTTAGAAGAAAGTATATTACGAATTTTGACCAAATACCATTTTCTAAGGGGTTCCATTAATTTATCCAGAAGAGGTCGTTTTACTTTTTTATGTTTATAATTTTTGAAAATGCGCGTAGCTACACTTGGCAGAAGGAATAAGGCAACAAACAATGAGGCGAATAATGTTACTGTTACAGTTCTGGGGATATGGGCCATATATTGCCCCATTATTCCAGGCATAAGAGCCATGGGGACAAAAGCGGATATTGTTGTGAATGTACTGGCAATAAGAGGAGCTTTATAAGTTTTTATTGCAAGAAAGGCAGAGTCGGTAGGATTTAGTTTTTTCAACTTTAAATTCTCATGTACACCTTCCATCATAATTATAGATGTGTCGACTATAAGACCGAGAGAAAGGATAAGTGAGAAAAGAACAAGAAAATTAAAAGTTTCTCCAGTAAGATATAAAGTAATAAAAGATATAAAGAATATAAAAGGTATACTTAGTGCAGTTACAATGGCTTCTTTAAAACCTAAAGCTAAAAATAGCAATAAGAAAATTAATATTACAACCTCGATACCATTAACTCCCAAGGTCTGAAGGTCTTCACGTATTATTGAGGAATTATCGCCAGTGGTAAGAATCTCCATCGAAGGGGGCAATGAATCATGTTTGAATTTTTCAACAACGTTTTTTGCTTCATCAGTAATATCAATGATACTAGCCCCTGTTCTTTTAAATACTTGAAGGTTAACTGAAGAGCGAAATTTTCCAGTTGAGCTTTCGTATATTTTTGTAATTGTATTTTTCTCACCAAAAACTTCTCTGACTTCAGCAATATCTTTTAAATAAATATTGCGCCCCAGTCGGTTTGCAATTGGTAAATCCATAAGCTCTTTCGCAGTTTTCAATTGGCCCTTCAAGGATGCTTGGTAATAAAAATCCTTAATCAGTATGTTCCCCATGGGAAAGTCCACATGATTTGATTTAACCGCATTTACAACCTCTCCAAGGCTTAATTTAAGACCCTCAAGAGCCTTGATGTCTATAAGTACCTGCATTTCTTTTTCCTCTATACCGGATAGATTTACTTTAGATACACCGGGTATACCTTCGATAGCATCTTTCAAATCTTCACCATAACTTTTAAATTCACTTGGAGTAAGCTTGCCAAGCATTGAAAAGGTGATTATAGGAACGTCATTTGTGCGTATTTCAGTAGTTGTAGGGTCGGTAGCTTCATCTGGCAAATCGGTTTTTGCATCAGCAACCTTATCACGAAGTTTTCGTATAGAATCAGTTACATCTGCCGAAGCTTCAAATTCAACGGATATGGAAGATATTCCCTCACTGGAACTTGAGGTAATGACTTTAACGTCATCAAGTGTTTTTAGATTGGTTTCGAGTTTATCGGTAATAAGTTTTTCAACATCAGAAGGTGAAGCTCCTGGAAAGGCGGTGGTAACAAGCCCGAAAGGGATTTCTACTTCGGGATCAGATTCAAGTGGCATAGATGAAACACTAATAAAACCACCAAAAGCAATCGCAGTAAGAGCTACTAGAGTAAGACGCCATTTTTTTACAAAAAAAGCCCAAACGGAGTTCTTTATGCTATCTATCTGGTGTTTTACAAACTTATTGTTTTGCATTTATTTGATTATGGAGCGTCGCTTCGTCCTACTTCGCATGAAGCTACGAAGGACTACGCTTTGTGGAGTTTACTTCGTTGTAGAATGTCGCTTCGCCCTACTTCGCATGAAGCTACGAAGGACTACGCTTTGTGGAGTTTACTTCGTTGTAGAATGTCGCTTCGCCCTACTTCGCATGAAGCTACGAAGGACTACGCTTGGTGGAGCTTACTTTGTTGTGGAATGTCGCTTCGCCCTACTTCGCATGAAGCTACGAAGGACTACGCTTGGTGGTTTAATCCAGTTTATCAACCACAATTTGCCCCACAACCTGCCTGCCGTCTGTCTGCCGTTAGATATGGGTAGGCAAGGTCGCTCCACTATTAATTACTCGGCAGTTTCGGTATTGGCTTATTAGTCACTTTAACCAAAACTCCTTCATTCTCAATTAGTCTTCCTCCTTCAGAAATAATTTCATTTCCCTCAGTTAGCCCAGTCAAAATTTCAACATAATCACCAACAATCTCACCTGTAGTCACAACTGCTTTTTCAGTTTTATTTCCGTTTAACTTCCAGACAAAAATTTCATCAGGAAGAATATGAAGGGAAGGGAGTGGTACAAAGATTCTATTTCCGTTATAAACCTTTTTCCCAGTGATAAATGTAAGCTTTATAAGTTCTCCCGGATTGAGTTTTTCGCTCTCATGCTCTAACTCTACTTTGTATTTCTTCGTGATTGGATCAGCGCTTGGTGAGATAGAAGTAATTGCCGATATTTCTCCATTTTTATTTATTATAGCCACATCTCCTATCTCTACTTTCTTAATATCTGAAGATGAAAGATAGGTGACAAGCTTTAATTTAGAGTCATCTTCTACGGTTATTAATATAGTCCCAGGATTTACTTCTGAACCCTCTTTGACGTTGATTTCTGATATTTTACCAGTAAAAGGCGCAGTAATATTTAGCTTATTTTGAGCGATTCGTGCTTGATCATAATTTCCATATGCACTATCTACGGATGTTTTTGCACTTATCTGACTTAAATTTGCAGTTTGTTTAGCATTCTCAAATGCGTTCTGAGCTGATTTTAATGCCTTTCTGGCATTATCCTCGTTAAAATTTAGCTGAGCGATAGTAGCGTTATAGCTAGCTTTTGCACTATTGACTGTTTGAGAGCTACCATTTACATCTTGTTTAGCAGTAGCGACAGCGTTATTTACAGTTTGTAAAGCACTTATTTTTGAGTGAATAATACTAAGCTGGGCGGTAATTGAATTAGTGTCGGTAGTAAGAGCTGTTTGAGAATATGTACTACCGGTAATACTATTATTCAAAACGGAAAGT
>JAOZLT010000007.1:0-12837 GCA_029934675.1 Candidatus Altimarinota bacterium
CGAAGCGTTTGTAATTTTGTAATAATGAACGAGCGCAAGCGAGAGAATGTTTATAATCTTGTAATTAAATTAATGCGTCACTATATAGCTACATCGGAGGAAACGGGAATGAGACTTGATCAGTACCTGACAAAAGTAAAACCAGACCTAACTCGTTCATTTATTCAAAAACTCATTAAAGGTGGTTCTGTTTTTGTGAATAATAAAAAAATTACCAAATCCTCTTATAAGCTCAAGGAAGAAAATGAATTAACTGTCATCATACCGTCGATTAAGGAGATAGGTATTGTTGCGGAAGATATACCACTTGATATTGTATATGAAGATGAGGATGTTATTGTAGTAAATAAGCCAGCTGGCATGGTAGTACATCCCACCGACCATGGGGCACATGTTTCGGGCACGCTCGTAAATGCCGTATTGTACTATTGTAAAGATACTCTAAGCGGGATTGGTGGTGAGAAACGACCAGGTATTGTACATAGACTAGATAAGGATACTTCCGGTCTTATTATTGTGGCAAAAAATGACCGTGCTCATAACTATGTAGCTAAACAAATTCATGATAGGAAAGTTACTAAACGATATATTGCCCTTTTAAAAGGTCATCTAGCCCCAAAAGAAGGTAGTATCGAAGCTCCACTGGAAAAACTGCATGGTGATAAAGATATGCGTGTGTCAGGCCGTAAGAAAGCAAAATATGCACTTACACATTATAAAGTACGGAAATACGTAGGCGATTATAGTCTTGTGGAAGTACAGATTGTCACAGGTCGTACACATCAGATTAGAGTGCATTTCGCATCTATCGGGCACCCTGTTTGTGGGGATAAAATGTATGGGCTTGAAACTCGAAATCCGAAATCCGAAATCCGAAGGAAATCCAAATCTCTAAACTTAAAACTCGAAAAGGCAGGATTAAATAGACAATTCCTTCATGCGGCGTATTTGAAATTTAAACTACCGAAAAACGACGAAGTAATTGAATTGACTAGTAGATTACCTGAGGATCTTGTGGCTGTATTAAAAACAATTGTATAAAATATCGAAATCCGAATCTCGAAACTCGAAGGAATTTCGAATATTCAAAATTTCAAATTCGAATTTGTTTCGTATTTCGGATTTCGATATTCGGATTTTTTATCCCAGAATTATTTTACAGCAGTAATCTCAACTTCAGTATAAGATTGTCTATGCCCCTGTCTTAATTCAAATCTTTTCTTTGGCTTCTTTTTGATAACAACAATTTTTTTATGTCTGCCGTGCTCTTTAACGCTTAGCTCAACAGAAGCACCTGATACATAAGGTGTACCTATATCTGTTTTACTTCCATCGGATCTTAAGAGTACCTTGTCGATTTTAACCTTATCCCCCTCCTTTGTATCTTTAAGCTTTTCTGTTTTTAACACGTCTCCTTTTTCTACTTTGTGCTGTTTTCCAGCGATTTCTACTATTGCAAACATGATTTGTTGGGTTATTAATCTTCTTTTTGCTCGGGGATTTTAGCAGTTTCACTTCTTTTGGTCAATGTTTTTATAAAACCTTCAAAGTATTTTATATTTTTTTCAGCAAGTTCTTTCAGATCTTGATTTCTTCTCTTCTGAAAAACTTTAACATTATTATAATCTACTGAAAGACGTGACATTTTTTTCTCCAGATTCTCAGGTGTCAGTTCACTAATTGGAAGCATATATGGCTCTAAAACTGAATGTTTATATAAACTGTCCACTTTATGGCTATAACTGATTGCCAATGCCGGTGTGTTGGTGAGAATTGCAGCTATTAAAAAATGATATCTCATGCCGATTGCAAATTCCGCCTGTTTCATAGTCTCTAAAAGCTCAGAAAAATGCCTTGGCTTAAGTAGTACCCCACCCACCTTCTTTATTAGTGGATCGATTATACGATGGTCATGTTCTTTAATACTCTGCATACAGACAAAAATAAATTTTGCGTTCTTTTCTTTTTTTAATTTTTCAATGTAATGAGTAAATGTAAATATTATCTTATGATTATATTTAAGCCATGGGCGCAATGAAATGATGTATGTGTGAGGTTGCCTACTATGTTCTTGCTCAACGTACTTAAATAAAAAAGCAGGGTCTGAGGTAATTTCTATATTATCTAGAGGTAACCCAAGCTTATGCAGATAGTTTTGGGATGTATGATCCCTAACCGTTATCCCAGAAGCGTAACTATATATCCACTTAGTTAGTTTCTTGCCAATCCAAGTTTTTAGAGGCCCAATACCTGTTGCATAGATAAAAAGAGGCTTTTTGAATAACTTTACCCAAAAAATTTGCCACGCCCATAAAAAGCATGCGAATAGATATTCATCCTGCATCAACCCACCACCACCTAAAATTACTGCGTCGACTGAGTGTAGTGCTTTTATAGAACGTTTGAAGCCATATCTAAAAAATGAACGAAGACCCAATGGAAAAATCGGAGCTGATTTTACCCCCAAATCTTTATGTGTAGAACTTGGGTTTGAGGAAAATACTGTAAATTCGTGATCTGGATGACTCTTTAATATTGCACGAAGGATAGATCCATCGCCAATATTAGTTGCCCCGTAATTTCCAATTAATCCAATTTTCATATATCTAAAAGCCCTTATGGACAGGGCTTAATAATTAGCTAATTTTTGAATATAATTATTCAGAAGCTTTATCTTTAGATTCCTTCTCCGCCTGTTGTGGCTCCTCGCTGTTACTTTGTGGATCCACTCCTTCGTCGTCGTGTGACTCCGACTGTGGTTTATCAACAGGTACTTCTAGCTCTGGATCTGCAAGAGCTTTCTCTTCCTTTTTACCCTCTTCATTGCGAGAGTCATCATTCTCACCTTCAGGAATTGGAGTCGATTCTTCAGAAGTCTCAACTGTTTTACTAGCTTCTTCTGCACCTTCGACAGACTCAGAGTTTTCTACAATGTCTTCGGCTACTTTTACCTCTTCCTTCTTTTTTTTCTCATCCGCGGATACTGCTTCCTGGATCATAGCTTCCATTTTTATCTCTTCCGCTTCCCTTTCTTTATCAGTAACATGGCGCTCTTGTAAACGCGCAGACTTACCGGAACGTTCACGCATGTAGTAAAGTTTAGCACGCCTTACTTTCGCCTTCTTTTTAACCTCAATTTTAATAATATTTGGAGAATGGATTGGAAACACTTTTTCTACACCTATACCTGATATAATCTTACGTACTGTGATAGTTTTTTCAAAAGTAGCACCGTGTCCAACTTTAATAACCAAGCCCTCAAAAATCTGAGTCCTTTCTTTCTCACCCTCTTTAATTCTTTGGTGTACACGAATAGTGTAACCAGTTTTGACTTCTGGTATTCGCTTAAGTTGATTTTGTGTTACTTCTTTGATTAAGGGGTGCATCTTCGAAATTTTAAATTTTAAATTTTCTCTTCAAGTCTGAGCATACGTTAAGTTTAATTAAATTCAAGTTTGTTGTTTTATTGTTACTACCTCAGAGTCGAATGACAATTTTTAATTTAACCTTATTATAAACCAAAAATTGCTTGTATAATTTAGAGATTTTATTGAGAGAATGCAAGAGAATTTTAGTGCGAGTGCGAGTCTCAAGTCTCAAAAGCTATTACAACACTTATGACTAGTACTCGCACTTGAGACTATTTTTAGTATCTAATTTTCTCCAATTCTTTCTTTAATCTATTCACCGTTACAATTGTTTTATCATCCAAGAACAGATCTCTGATAAATTTGTCTTTGCATTCCAGACGATATAAAAAATCCCTCTTTGTCATACTGGTAAATTTAAGGTCTTTTCCCATTTTTGAGCTTTCAGATAAAAGCTTTTGAAGTTCATCTTTATCAATATCGCCAACAACCAAAAGGTCTATTGCTGAATTTTCTCCTACAAATATTCCTGAAAGCAACAAAAGGTCAACATCTCCCATTTTTCCGATTTTTTTAATCAAATCAGTATCATTATTCATTGCTTTTAAAAGAATGTCTCTAAGTTCGTTAAAAATCAAAAAATCTTTATTCGTATAATAGTATTTTTTCCTGTTCTTTGAGCGACTTTTTAAAAGACCAATCTTTTTAAGATTATCCAATTCACGACGAATTGAGTTAATCTGCTCATCAAGTTTACGTGTCAGCTCGCGGATAAAATACTCCTCATCCGGATTTAATAAGAATGTTGTTAGAAGTTTTATTCGGGCTTTGGAACTAAAAAGAGCTTTTAGCATTGATTTTGAAATAAAAAAATAAGACCAAAGTTTGTTTTATTTGTACTTTTGCCTTTTTTATTTTGCTCCAATATTTTTATGGACACATAATTTATACACAGCGCGTTTTTTATTTGCAAGAATTTTTTAGACAACTTGTCCAAGTAATTAAAGAAATAGCTTATACTAGCCAAAAATTGCAATTGACAAAAAAGTAAAAAATTATTTTATCAGAAATAATTTTTTACTCATGGGTATTTTTTGTGTCCGCCTATTCTTTATCGTCCTCACCTTCTTCATCGTCCATTTCATTCTCCTTTGGCATTTTCCAAAATAAAACCAATAATCCCCCCATAACTGTACCTAATGCAGCGGCTTGAAATAACACAAAAGTAGCATTTGATGTTGCGTTTATCAAATACCATGTACAAGAAGCGCCAATTTGAGGCAGAGCTAATACAAGGATTAATAAAAATACGATTATCGCACCAACTAAATATAGAAGTCTCATGTTTTTTTATTTAATTTTCTATCGATTCAATTTTATCATAGCTTGTATCTTGTAATCAATAAAAGTCTTAAGCCTGCAGGTCGTATGTCTTAAGCCTTAAGTGTATAATGTGCATATGAGCATTGAATCTAACATCAAAGTACTGCAAAAAGAGGTCGGGGAAAGAGTGAGAATAGTAGCTGTAACCAAAACCAGACCACTAAGCCAAGCATTAGAAGCAATTGATGCAGGCATTACTGATATGGGAGAGAGCCGGTTGCAGGAAGCACTTACCAAACTCCCAAACTTACCAAACACAAACTCCCAAAAGTCTATCACCAAACACTTCATAGGCAGATTGCAGACTAATAAAGTAAAGGAGATTGTTGGTTTATTTGATGTAATACAGAGTGTAGATAGTCTGAAATTAGCCCGTAAGATTGACCAAGAATGTAGGAAGATAAGAAAAACCATGCCAATTCTAATTCAAGTAAATACCTCTGACGAACCTCAAAAAGGCGGAGTATCGGTTGATGAATTAGATGATCTGATTGAGGGAATCTCTAAGTTACCGAATGTCAGACTGGAAGGACTTATGACTATTGCTGTGCGATCAGATGATAAAAGTAAGGTACGCGACTGTTTTCGGAAGCTAAATGAAAAATTCAAAAATGCTAAATTGGATTGCGAAATCAGAAATCAGAAATGCAAAATGTCCTGGCTCAGCATGGGAATGAGTGGAGACTACAAAATAGCCATAGAAGAAGGATCTAATATGGTGAGGATTGGGAGGGGGATATTTGATTCCTAAAATCCACCAACCCTTCTTTGTCTACTTCTGCGCTTTTTTATAGCTGCGATAGTTCCTCCTCCTACTTTTTCCCCTATCCCCATCTTTGCCTTCACACCTTTTATTAAGGCTGCAATTTTAACATTTGTTGCCCCCTTAAATCTGGCTTCAAGTTTAGGTCCGAATTTTACATGAACTTTGTCCAACTGTGTAGTCACATCCTCTCCTATAGTATCAAATAATTCGGGATACTTGTCTTTAATACTATTCACATCATTAATAGCCTCTTTATAGATATCATTAAACATTTTGGCCATTAATTTTAATGAATTATTATATTTTTCAACTTTATCAAACTGCCAATCCAGATGCTCTGATTTTGCCATTTTCTTATACGTATCAAGTTTTTTCATAAGGGCTGGCTTAGTCCTTTCAAATATCCTACTTAATCTGAAGTTATCTTTAGCAGCTTTTCCTAAAGTCTTGTTGCTAAAATCTACTTTAAAATCCATGAGCTCTTTCCCCTTTTTCTTAACAACTTTGATTGGTTCAAATTTTTCCGGCATCTTATTAAAGATTAGATAGTAAATCATCGGCCTTCTTAGAAGTTTCTACTTCTTCTGACTTCGAAGCTTTTTTTATATCGGATTGTATTTCCTTGTCCATTTTTTCCATATCTCGGTTTGCCTTTTCATATAATGCATTTTGGGCCTTCATAAATTTCTCATTCACCGCAAGCATTTCTTTTGCCATATTCAAATAACCTACAATCCCCTCCTTCTCCTCATCAGAGAATATATCCGCATTCTTCATTATTCCCTCGTAGTTCTCAGGAGTAAGAATATCTTTGTTCTGCTCTATAATTTTTAGTAGTTCTCTTTTCGTCATATTTTTATTATTATTTTATTATACCAGAAAAAATCGTAAATCACAAGTCATATACCACCCCACTGTAAACTCGGATCAGGAGTTTTTTCCTCCGAGAAAATTTTAGTATAAAATAAGATATGATTAGGAGGTTTTTCGTTTGAATTAAATTTAATTAGAATTCTCTAACCTTTGAGATGGGAAGTAAGCCATTTTCTAATGATGAAAAACAGCCTATTTTAATTGTCTGAACCCCGATTCTCGGGATTAAAGGATTGTATGGATTTTGCAGATTGATTATTAGAGCAAAAACTCCTTTTCTCCTATTATCACTCTCGGATTTGTATGTCGGTAGTTGGCGTACATGTCGTGTATTTTTTCTCTTAAAGCGAGGTAATCATTACTGTGGTTTTTATTAGTAAAATATTTTTCTTTTTTAGCAACACAACTTGTACAAAAAGTATCACTTTTTTCTTGAAATTTTTAAGTAAAACTATTAAATTAAGCTCAGTTCTTTAAAAAATCGGTTTGGACGAAATTGGATGCTTGTCATTTTAGACAGTTACATGTCTCACCATTGAACCAATGGTTTCTCCCGACACTCTGCAGTTATAAAGTTAAGTATAATTATGCTTTGTGTTGTTTGCTTGTTTAAGAAAGCTAAAGTTTTTTAGAAAAGTAAGGCTACCGACCGCAGCGTTGGTATGTGGATGGGGTTTCATAACATTCATGCCAATTTCTGCGGTGGGCAGTTTTTACATCTTTCTGATTCTCAGGTTTATCCACTATTAATTTTAAATACATGGTTAAAATACAGACTAAAAAAACTACTCATGTTCAACCCGGAACCTCATCACCGTGGGGGCTGCGACGAATAATCCACTTGATCCTAAGGATACTCATTATTATTTTTGAGATTATCAGATCTTGTTATCGCGACCCCCACTAACCTTAAAATTTTATCTATGCTTTCATTTCCAGAACTACTTAAAGAAATCAGAAAGAACGCTGGGTTAACTCAGCAAAAATTATCTGAGAAACTTGATGTCTCCAAAGTTCTAATAGTTAAGCTTGAGAACGGCACAAAAGAGCCATCGAAAAAATTTATTTCGACACTATCTAAACAACTAGATGTTAATCCAGTTGCAATTTTGCCATTCGTTGCATACGACAGAAGCATAAAAATATCAAATATTGAAAAAAAAATACTTAAAATTGGTAACAATCTTCAGGAAATTTTAATTAGAAAAAAGGCAAAACGTCTATCCACAACTGAATGATTCAATATCCTAAGGTTAACATCAAATCAAAGAATGAATTGGCAAAAAGGTTTTCGAGGATTCTACCGTTTAATGAGTGCTTGAAATTAATAAATTACTGTAAAAAAAACAAAAACAAGCTGTGGCATGATCATTCTGGTAAATCTGAACCTGAAAAGAGTAAATTCGTCAGAGCTGCTGATGGTAAAACGCTCAAAAGGATACTGAACTTTATCGACAAGTTTATATTAAAGCCTAATGATAAATTTGTTGCCCCATATATTTATGGTGGTTTTTCTGGTCGCTCCAACATCCAGGCGGCAAAACGATTGATAAACAAAAAAGGTAACCGCTATTTGCTAAAAGTTGATCTAAAAAGCTTTTTTGAACAAATAGATAGAGAAAGAGTGTTTTCGCTACTTCGCTATCGGTGTGGTTGCAGCACAAGAGGCGCAAATTTGATTGCAGATTTATGCTGTGTGCCAAAAGGGTCAAAGTCGAAACCCCAAAAAACTGAGACTATAGCTCGTGGCTTCCCAACATCATCAAGGCTAGCAACTTGGTGCAGTTACGAGTTTATTATCGAGCTACACAACTTAATGAAAAAAGAGCTTAAGAAAAATGATTTTAGGATTGCTTTTTATGTAGATGACATCGGGATTGTTGCTAGCTTTACGAATAGGACTGAATTAAACGAAATTTACAGCAAAATTGAAGGGCTAGCTAAAAAGCACAAGCTCACACTGAATTCAGAAAAAAAAGAGATAATACCGCCTAATAAAAAGCAAGAACATTTGGGTGTTCGTTTGTCCAAAAATAAAATTTCAATTACTGAAAAAACAAGAGCAAAAAAACAGAGGCTAAAAGCCAACATAAAAAAGGAAAGAGACAGGGATGTCAGAAAAAAGAAAAAAGAAAGTCTGACAGGTCTCAACAATTATGAAGCTCAAATCAAAAAGGCCAACAAACCACAGTAATGATTTCTATTTAGATTGAGAAAAAATACACGACACGCCCGCCAACAGCGTATATACGGCTACGCTCCCGATGGTCGCTTCACCCAAAAAACACAATGTTCATGATATTATAACATTGCGTTTCTTCGTATATACGCAAACGTATGCGGATGGGGTTATTGTTTGTGGTTTAACGGATGTTACATCAATACAGCTATTTTCCAGAAAGAGAAACCAATGCTTCTGCTGAATCTTTTAATGCAAAATTAAAAGGATTTAGATCTCTTGTGCGTGGTGTAACAGATAAGAAATTCTTTTTATATCGTATAGCTAATATTTATGGGTGAGAAATTTAATCCCCCAAAAAAACTCCTGACTAATAAAAACAAAAAACGATTTGTAAGGATTGTCAGAGGACTTTTAGTCTTAAAAAAATATAATCAAAAACTCCAAAAATCCTCTGTGTAATGTATTTTAGACAAAATAATTGTTAATTATTTATACCTGTACACATGCACCTGGTTCTGACAGTTCTAATTCATCACATGGGATATCTTCTTGAGGATGCCACCCCTTCCCACCTGATGGTCTATCGCTGTCTTTTTTTTTCTCATTTTTTTTCTCATCCTTGTTTGTTTTTGGTTTTTGAGGCTTTGTACTCTTAATTTTAACTGGCTTATTATGTTGGTTTTTTGTTCTTGTGGAAGATATTGTAGTATGACCAGATACGTTAACGCCAGATACTGTGGCACAACCGCTACTACTTGCAAGCAAGCATATAGCTACAATTCGTACCTTATTTAATACTGATTTTAATAGACTGTGTCTACTTAGTCGCCTATCTGAAGAAGATAATATCTGAAATTTTTCCCTATTCATAATAATTGGTTATTCAGCAAAATGGATATTATTTTAATATATTAAGGCAATTTTGTCAATAGCAAAAGCCTGAAAAAGCACCGATTTTACCATCTGAATGAATATTTGGAACTAAAAACAAGGGATAAAAATTTAACTTTTAAAAAAATATTACAAATTGACACAACGTATTTTCAAAAGCACCCTGTGTCAGTATAAAATTCAATTCAGAATCATGAGGAATATCATGAAAAATCGAAGAACTTGCGTCACTTTTTAAATATTGGGTTTTTAGCTTATGCAAAACAAATAGCCAATGTGTAGAATGGTAAAAATGGGGATAAAAATTGGCAGGGATTTCATAAATAATTATACATCTATTTACATGAATAACAGAACGTAATGGTAAAAATGGGGATAATTTAGCAAAAGCCTGAAAAAGCACCGGTTTTACCATCTGCTGTCTTAGAAAGAGATTAAGTCGCATTGGCTGGCTGTTCCTGGAGTCAAAGCTTGTCAGACATCCGACAGCTCCAGGCAAAGTTCTACCCCGCCCTTCGACCTCATTTAAGGCGGGATATACTTGCGTACCACAGCCATGGAACCAGCCAATTAAAGTTTGGTTTGTATAATAAGAAATTTTCTAAACAACATAAACAAAACAAGATTTTCGAAACTCACGTTAAAAACTACCGCAAAAAATAGCAAATCTGTCTGCCGTTAGGTACAGGTAGGCAAGTAGCAATTAAAAAATCGTAAATTAGAGCGTTCGTTCTTTTTTCTCAATCTTAAACGCCTCTAGTATATCACCCTCAACAACAGATCTAGGTGTCGCTAATCTCATTCCACACTCAGAACCTTTTTCCAGCTCCTTAACATCCTCCTTAACATGCTTAAGTGATTCAACTTTTGTTTCATAAAGCAATTCGCCGTCGTGCATAACCCTAACCATTGAATCGCTTGTTACTTTACCTTCTGTAACTTTACAGCCTATAATTACCCATTTCTTTTTATTGAGGAAAATTTGTTTTATCTCCACTTTACCAAGCTCAATAACATTAATCTCCGGCTCAAGCATACCGGATAAAATTGCTGTAACGTCTTCAGTGAGTTTATAGATAATGGTATAGTTCTTAATATCTACATGTTCTTTTTCCGCTAGTTTTCTTACATGCACATTAGCAGTCACATGGAAACCAACTAAAAGTGCCTGACTCGCAGATGCCATTACAACATCGGTATCAGATATATTGCCGACTCCACAATGAATTGCTTTTACTGCGACATCATCTGTTTTTATCTTATTCAAAGCCTGCAAAATTGCCTCAAGGGAGCCTTTTGTATCAGCCTTAACTACTAATTTCAAGTATTTGATATCGCCCATATTAATTTGCGAAACAATACGCTCCACCATTGAACCAGCCTCATGCTCCTCTTTCTGGCGTCTTAATTCTTTTATCTGAACCAGGCGTTCTTTGGCTACTTTTTCATTCTTAAATGCCTGTAAGATATCACCTGCTTTTGGCACCTTAGCCAATCCTGATATACGAACGGCGCCTGATGGTTTTATATCTTTCAATGCCTTTCCTAAGTGGTTCTGCATTGTTTTTATTTTCCCTATAGTACCCCCAACTACAATCGAATCACCTACTTTTAGAGTACCCGTATTTACAAGAATTGTAGCGATAGGCCCGAGTGATGGATCTAAATGAGATTCGACAACTGTACCCACAGCCATTCTTTTTGGATTAGCTGTAAGTTTTTCCATTTCAGCGACCAACAAAATCATTTCCAGTAAATCATCAATTCCCTCTCCGGTATGGGCTGATACTGGTACCATTATAGTCTTACCCCCCCAATCTTCGGACTGTAATTCATGTTCAGCCAATTCTCCTTTCACTTTATCTATATTCGCATTAGGCTTATCTATTTTATTGATTGCGACAATTATTGGTACGCCAGCTTCTTTGGCATGATTTAAAGCTTCAATAGTTTGTGGCTTTACACCCTCATCTGCGGCAACAACCAAAATTGCGATATCAGTAACTTTTGCACCTCTGGCACGCATTGATGTAAATGCCTCATGACCAGGAGTGTCGAGGAATGTTATTAATTTATTCTTCTTCTCCACCTGATATGCTCCGATATGCTGAGTAATACCACCAGCTTCACCTGCAACAACATTAGCATTTCGAATATAATCCAACAGCTTAGTTTTACCGTGGTCTACATGCCCCATTATTGTGACAATAGGTGGACGAACCTTGAGAACACTTTTATCTTCCTCTTCTAATAGAGCTTTAATATCACCTGCAAAAAGGTCTTCTGATGTAACCTCTTTTTCCCTCATCTTAACATCTACATTCAAATCTGTGGCAACAACAGCAGCTGTATCAAAATCGATTTGCTGATTAATTGTGGCCATTATTCCATTTTTGAACAGAGTGGCAATAACATCAGAAACCGGTAAACCGCATTTTTCAGAAAACTCTTTTACACTAATAATACTTGGTATTTCAATAGTTCCTGTCTTAGCTTTAATTTGAGGCTGAGCTTTTGGTCCACGTTTTTGGCTAGTAGCGCGCTTTGTTTTCTGCTCCTTAAAGCGCTCATCATCAAGTTCACGTTCAATAGCAAGCTCTTCTGCTGAGAGTCCCTCATTTTCACCCGTATCATAATTTACTCTCTTAACATTAGCACCTGAATGCGGATGTCGCATCATAGTCAAAATACGATCTTCGGTCTTAACTTTTCTATTTCTACGCTTTCCTTTTGATTTATAATAAGTTTTAGGTAGTTCTTTCTTTTCTATGTTAGATATTTTATTAGCTCCACCCAATTCTATTCGTCTGTTAACCGAAATCCGCGCAGTTTTTTTAGGTTCAATACCTGGAGAGGATTTTGGAACTATGCCACGGGCTTTTTGTTCTTCTCTTTTTTTCTCATGTGACGTAAAATCCTGATTTTCTGCCGTAGTAAGTTTGTCGTTTTTGTGAGAACTATCCATTCGACCTTGTTCATGACCAGCATCCTTACCTTCAACTCCATCTTTCTTTACCGCTTTTTTGCGAATAGCTTTTGGCTTCTTCGGCTTAGCTTCTTTCTCATCTTTAAATACAACTGCAACTCTTCTGTGAGTTAGAGTTGGTTTTACTTTTCCTTTCAAAAAACGAACAACACCAGCCGCAAGGGCATTATCAACTTCATGTGCGGTTGCACTAATTCCAAAATTGGTCTTTTCAAGCTCTCTTCTGAGCTCTTGGGTAGTAATTCGAAGTTCTTTAGCGATGTCCGCTAAGCGCATATGTTCCTAAGTTAAAAAGCGAAACTAGAGTATCACTCTTAACTTTAGACTGCAAGACATAATTTATTTAGGAATTCGGATTTCTGATTTCGCATTTTATTTAACATGTGTC
>JAOZLT010000007.1:12937-17283 GCA_029934675.1 Candidatus Altimarinota bacterium
ATTTTTCATTTAGCAATCATTCAGCATTCAGTTAAAAATTTAGGAATTCGGATTTCTGATTTCGCATTTTATTTAACATGTGTCATTTTTCATTTAGCAATCATTCAGCATTCAGTTAAAAATTTAGGAATTCGGATTTGAATTCGAAATCAGAAATACGAATTGCGAAATCAGTTTTGAATTATTGATTATTGACGATGGTAGAAGCCATTTTATCAATCGTCTCTTTCTCCTCAGGTGGTCCATCGACCAAAAAGTGACTATCGTCATCTCGTGAAACTTCTACTAAATACCTGTCGTCTTTTATCTCCCTTTTACCACTACTCGCCTCATCCAGTATTTCGACTGTTATGGTTGAGTCGGATACGTGATCCAGGGATTTTGAACCAAAACCAACTGTCCATACTGTATTTTCTATTGAGCCGAAACTGCGGTAATACCAATTTTTTGGATACTGGACAGAAAAATCTCTGTGCGTATTTTCATATAACCTCATATCGGCATAGACAGTACTGGATGTAAGGGTTCCACCGGATGGTTTGATAATAGTTTTGTCGTAATTTATTACAATCTCATCCCCATCCACAATTATCCAATCACGCTCCTCGCCAGCTTCGTAATGCGCTTCTTTCTCAAAACTATACTCATTTGCTGACGAACTGTAGGTGTATAATGTCCTAAATTTCTCATCATCAACTGTGTAGATAACGGCAACAAGGTTCTGCTCGTCCACTACCTCAAACTGGATTACTTTTGAATCTGTAGGGAGTAATTTTGATTCGTACTTCTCGAAAGTCTTGACGACTTTCTCACCTGTTGTGACTCCTGTTGTAGCTCCGTTGTTGCTCCCCGCTTCGCTTAGTGGCTCCGTTGAATCGTCATTATTAGCAGAGGCAGATAGGTCGTCTTCGGCTACTGGAACATCCAAACACTCGTAACTTGTTGGGCAGCCGTCTTTGTTTAGGTTCTTTGGCTCATAGTTTGTGCAACCTGATGGAGTTGAGACAAATGGGCAATCAAGACTTGTATCTACATCATCTACGGAAATACAAATACCCTTAGCATCCTCGTCACCACTTTCGAGTTCACATCTATAACCGTCCTCGCATTGAATATCATCTTCGCCACCACACTCATCTCCTGATTTTGTTTTACTTACGATTGTAGTAAAGCTTTCCAAAAATGAGTAAAACAGCTTTTTATGGATATCACTGTCTTCCCCTTTATTATAAAAAGTTATCCTATAAACCTTTTTCTTAGAGGGGTTTGGAGTATATATTTTTATCTCATCCGAGCTTGTATATCGAAGAGACTTTTGAGCACCTACCGTAATCGCGGTACCATCCTCAATCTCTTTTGATGACACAAATTCATCCAAATCAGAATCTATATTACTAAAAACTTCTACCGTAACCCAATCGATACCACCACTTTCAAATGTTATACTTTTTGTATCCTCAGATTTATTCCATACATCAGGGTAGTTAAACTGAAGCCCAAAGGTAGTGCTTTTGTACTCAGTTGTATCACCGCTATCGGATACTCCCTCGAGCTTAATCTTTTCTACAACAAAAACCTCGCTCTTATTATCAATAAGCTTCTGCATTGAGCCGGTTATCGTAACCTCTTTATCCTCGTAATTGCTCAGATTGATTTTTTTACTTTGAATCACAACAGTTTTGCCCTCACCAATTTCAATCTCATGCGTTCCATCCTTGTGAATATCAAGTTCGATTTTGCTAATAGTTCCTGTGTAGAGCTTCTCGATCTGAATCGTTGTAGCATCAATTGTTCTATCCTCTAGCTCTGGTGGCTTATCACCGCAAGATACTAAGAAAGTGATACTTAGGATGATTGTTAATAGTCCGATTAGTTTTTTCATAATTATTTTATTAGAAGATTAGAAACGCTTCGCTATTAGAAGATTAAAAGATTATTTAAAATATGTGTGGGGAATTATAGCATTCTTGTTTCTTATTACAATCACTTCGTTCATATTACAAAGATTAGAAACGCTTCACTATTAGAAGATTACGCATTCTGAAAACTGTTATTAATCTTTCTAATTTTCTAATCTTCTAATCTTCTAATTTATCCTGTATTTTAATTACGCAATAATTATATAAATCTTTCATAAAATGTTCATAGCATTCGAAGGTCTTGATGGCAGTGGCTCATCTACACAATCACGATTACTGGCAGAAAAATTGGAGACAAACGGTCACGCCGTACTTTTAACAAAAGAACCGACCGGGGATACTCAGACAGGTAAGATGATTCGGGATATTTTACAACATAAATGGAAGTGTGGGTCAGAGAGTCTCCAGCTCCTTTTTAGTGCAGACAGAGCAGAACATCTGAAAAATAAAATCGAACCAGCTATCCAAAACGGACAAATCGTAATAACCGACCGCTACTTTTTTTCCACAATCGCTTACGGTTCATTAGCGGTCGATGATTGGGGATGGTTAAAATGCCTTAGTAAAAAATTCCGATTACCGGATATTACGTTCCTATTCAAACTTGCCCCCGAAATCTGCATTCAGAGAATTCAAGGGAGAGGGAGTGATTTTGAGTTATTTGAGGAAAATGAGAAATTGGGGAAAATTTGGAAAGGGTATGAAAAATTAACAAATGAATATGACAATATCCAAATAGTCGATGCTACTCAGAAAATTGAGGATATTGAGAAATATATTTGGAGCGTAGTTAAATCACGAATTTAGTTTGTTTCAGGCAAATCTAAATGATATAGAAATTCAGATTCTTATTTTTTGGATTCAAAATGTGAAAACCACAATTTTAAAGTAGTATCCTTTTCCATTAAATATCTAAATACAAAATATAGAGATTCTAGGAATAATAGATTGGCACTCTAAAAGGGAACAAAACTCTAACCTAATCAATAGAAACACCTTGCTCTATCCATTAAACTGCAAGAACATACAGATAAACATTCCAAAAACACAATAGAAAAATATGTGAATTTCTCTGTCGCCTATCTCTGTTTTCTTAAAAACTTAATCATTGCATTTACAATATATTAGATTTATTTTTTCTGCATATTTTTTGGGCTATAAAAATAATAATAAATGCTCTAAGATGTGGATAAAATTAGTTTGTACTTTTTTTTATTTAATTCTTAGTTTTAGAAAACATGAATAAAATTTTAATTAGTTCCATTGTTGTTGCAACAATAGCTACTGTTATCATAATAGCGACAAAAGATAAAACACCTGATTTACAGCCAGAAAAAGGATATGTTAGCTGTACTACTTTATGCCAAAATAAAATACCTAGTCTATGCTCTGATGAATTAGAATATTCTCAAGATAATTGTGAAGCGAATTGTAATACTTGGACAAATTCCCTAAAAACCTGCGTTAGTAAAGCCGATGACTGTGAACAACTTGATTTAGATTTTTCCAGATCAGCTGATGACTTAGCCAGAGAAGCAGTTGACTCTACATTAAAGGATAAGAATAAAATATCAAAAGCTTCTCATTGTACTATTGTTGATGATGATTATTCTGATATTGCGGAATATGAGGATGTAAAAGAAACCCAATTCGGTTGTTCAGGCGCTTGCTATAAATACAAACAATGCGCTGGATTTGGGGAAGATATTACCGAAGAAACAATGAATGAAGCCTATGATAGTTGTTTTGAGCAATGTCAAACATGGTCCGAAAATACTTTAAATTGTATGAAAAAAGTAAAAATTAACTCTCCTATGGATTGCATGCCGTTAACTAAATGTGGCTTGATTGAATATCATAACCAAGGATTTTAAAATACTATTTATAATATTATGAAAAATATCGTTAAAATTAGAGCAATTCTTTCTTCATCACTTCTGATTACTTTCATTGTTACTCTCTTTACAGGATTAGGATTATATCTTTCTCCTTCAGGAAGGATTGCAAGAGAAATTAATTGGAGTTTTTTAGGATTTGATAAATTACAATTAGAAAACATACACACTCTTTTTGGTTTTATTATGTCTGGACTAATTATTATTCACCTATTTATAAATTATAAAATCTTTTTAAGTGAGATAAAATCCTTATTTAAAAAATAAATATTTATTGTAAAAATTAGCTAAAATAAACAAAAAATAGTAAAATCCTCTCGAATATCGTCTTAATAATAAAATATTAATATTATGAAAAAAATACAAAATATTTTCTGCACATAATAACAATTGTAATACTATTTTGGAGCATCTTCCTTTAATAATAGTTAGGATATAAAACACAAAAAACTCCTGACCCATAAATTGTCAACTCTTAATTGAAAGCTCTTCGTCTTAGAAAGTAAGAGATAATAGAAGATATTGTTATACT
>JAOZLT010000099.1 GCA_029934675.1 Candidatus Altimarinota bacterium
TCACTGTCCAAACCGTATTCTAGTAAACATTTGTTCACTAGTCAATATTAAATTTCTGAAATCATCAACATCAATTAATCAAAGCTATCATTGTCAATCACTTACATAGCCCTATCACAAATCTTCCTATAACTACAAAACTGACACTTAAATTTGGACGGTGTGGGAGTAAAATCAGATTTATTTATATTATCCGCAACCTCAATTATTTCCTGTTTTACCTTATCAATCTGCTTTTCACTTGGCTCAGTAGATACCTTCAAATCCTCATCCAAAAAATAAAGTGTCATTTTGGAAGATGGTTGGTTAAAGCATTCTTTCGTAGCCAGCGCGTAAATTTGCAACTGTAAATCCTTATCTACCTGCGCTTGAGACTTAGATTTACCAGTTTTATAGTCAATTATCTCCAATGTTCCATCAGGCAGACTATCAGCTCTATCTATACGACCGGAAATTGTGTAATCACCAACCTTTAGCTTAAACCCTTTCTCCAAAAACTCGATACTTGGGATTCGTTCCTTAAAATGAATATAAAAAAGTTTTAGTATCTCCCCTCCTCTAACCTTAGCTGTTTCCATATGTTGTTTACTCTCATACCCCTGATATATCCACTTCTCATTGTAAATCTTGAGTAATTGTTCTTGTGATAAGTCTTCGTTAAACTCCATAAAAAGTGAAGATTGTTTACTCTGTTCTACAAGACGATAGAATCCAAGAAGTGTGTTATGCAAAGATATACCGAAACTTAATGCCCCTGATGGCGGTTGTGGAATTTTATATATGTAAGCATATTGGTATTTACGAGGACAAGATTTGAATGTTGTGAGTTGAGAATAACTGAAACGTGTTATTCGATTATTTTGATTTATAATTCTTGATTCATGATCCATGGCTGGTAAGTCCTTTGATTTTAGGAACTTTTCAACACCCTCAACACTCTTTTCCACCCTAAACAATTCCGCTTCGTCAAGTATTTCCCCCAAAAATTTTGACATCTTATTCATTCTTGGAGCTTTAGCGGAAGATGGATTATAGTAATCCGAATACATCAGATGAAGTTTTTCTTTTGCACGAGTACATGCTACATAAAAAAGCCGACGTTCTTCTTGAGTATGCACATCCGCGTCGGTAAGCATTTCATGAACCATTTCATCAGGTAACTCAATAGGATCCTTTCGGTTATCCGTAGGAAATCTTCGATTAACCATACTCCCTACAAAAACAGTATTAAACTCAAGACCTTTAACTCCATGAACAGTAGAAATTTGCACACCCTCTATTCCTGAAACATCAAATTTAGCAGATGGATTCTCCCCACTTTCAATAGCAAGGTCAAGATATGAAACAAAATCAATAACCGTTTTAAATTCACTTTCACGTTCAAAATCCCGTATTTTACCAAAAAAAGTAGCAATATTAGTAATCTGCTCCTCGGATTCAATATCACCTTTTCCCAAATAATATTCATACAAATGAACAGTTTCAGCAAATCTGTACAAAGTTTCCCCTGCTGTATGATTTTTAGAGAATTCCAGTAAGTCAGAAATAGTATTTGCCAAAAACTCACAACCGGCTTCATTCTTAATCTGTGCCCAAACTGATGAATACTTAGATTTTGCATCAGCAATAAGTTTAGCGATTATCTCCATTTTTATATTAAAGAAAGGTAATCGCATCAGTTGATAAAAGCTTATATCATCTTTTGGGTTCGAAATAACCCGTAAAAGAGAAATAACTTCTTTAACCTCAGGCTTATCGTAAAGTCCTCGCTCAGACAAAAACTGATATGGAATATTAGCCTTACGAAAAGCTTCAATAAACGGCTGTGCGTAATAGTTTGCTCGCACAAGTATCGCAATATCAGATAAAGGTACATTAGCCTTCTTAATTTCTTCTACAACGTATTCAACCTCCTGCTCGATTGTTGTGCAATGAACAAGTATAATTGAATCATCAGCACCGGCGCTCATTGCAGTAAGTTCTTTATTCACACCGGATTTCACCTCAAGGCGGTCTGGATTATTTTTACTAATCGATTTGTAAGCAAAGTCCAAAATCTTCTGATTACTTCTGTAATTCTTATTAAGAACCACTTTCTTAAGACCGGGATATTTTTCCTCAAACTGGAGAATATTAGATATGGCAGCACCTCGAAATTTATAAATCGATTGGTCATCATCCCCAACAGCCATCAAATTCTTATTATCCTCTGCAAGCAAATCGCAAATCCTATTCTGAGCAATATTTGTATCCTGATATTCATCCACTAAAATATATTTATATTTATTTTGCAGATATTTAAGGATATTTGGACGGGTTTCAAAAAGCTCGATAATTTTAGATTGAAGATCAGAAAAATCCAAGTAACTATTCTCTGCTAATAATTCCTGATACCTACCATATGCATTTGCAAGCTCGAAAATACGTTTTGCTTCCATTTTTTCATCATCAGAATTTGCAAATTTAACCTTCTTATTTGCTAATTCCAAATAAGCACTCGGAGTATTAAGTTCTTCTTTAAGTCGACTAAAATGAGATATTAAAGCATCTATAAATTTAGTCGGATTTCCATTTGGTCTGTAATAATTTAAGTCAAATTCAAATAAATTTTCCCTCATAAATTGCCACAACTTCACACCCTCCAATATTTTAAAATTAGGACTCACCCCTATATCAATTCCGTACCGACGAAGAGTTTTTTCGCAAAAAGAATGAAACGTAGAGACCTGAATAGATTCATAGCCTATCGGCATTAATACATCTAATCTTTCCCCCATCTCTGCAGCAGATTTTTCAGTAAAAGTAAGAGCTAATATTTCATCATTCTTACATTTGCCATTATTGATTAAATGCACAATCCGCTCAGTAATTACACGAGTCTTACCAGTCCCGGCACCAGCTATTACCAGAATCGGCCCAACATCATGCATTACAGCTTCACGTTGCTCCGAATTAAGATGAGAAAGACTATCACTATTACTAGAAATACGAATAGTCATATCCACATTTTTTTGAGAAATTTCCTTATTTTTCACTTCTTCATTTTCCATGACATATGAATTATAACCTATAAAAATCGAAATACGAATATCGAAATATAAAAGAAACTCAAATTTCGAATTTTAAATATTCGAACTTGTTTCGAGTTTCGGATTTTGAATTTCGAGTTTATTTCTTTGTAGTTTTCTTAGTTGTTGATTTTTTCTCTTTAGACGCTTCATCTTCTTCAGCTACTTTTTCCTCAACCTCAATTTTAACCTCATCCTCAGCCACTTCTTCCTCAACCTTATCATCCTGAGCGGAATCAATAGACTTTTTAGATTTACCACCAACTTGCTTTAAACTAAGCCCAATCCTATGTTCATCACGATCGATATTAATAACAAGAGCGTCAACCTCATCACCAATAGACAAGAAATCCTTAGGATTTTCTACCTTTTTATCAGAAATCTCAGATAGATGGATAAGACCATTCAAGGCATCCTCTAACTGAACGAAAGCACCAAACTGAGAAAATCGGTTTATTGTGCCCTTAACCTTTGACCCAATAGGATATTTATTAATAATTTCCTCCCACGGGTCTGGAATTAAACGCTTAACACTAAGTGAGAGTTTATCCTTTTCAATACCAATTATCTGCACATCGACAGGATCGCCAACTTTAGCATATTGATGAGGATTACTAACATGTCCCCAAGCTATCTCAGAAATATGAACAAGCCCCTCAAGTCCGTTGAAAGTAACAAAAATTCCGAATTTAACAACACCACTTACTTTACCTGTAACTACATCACCAATATTAAGCTTTTGAAGAGCGGAAGATGAATCACTTTGAATAGCTGCACGTTCAGAAAGAATCATTTTTCCAGTAGGTCTATCTATATTAATAACTTTAACATTAAATTTTTGACCTATAAGCCTCTTTAAACGCGTAAGAATTTGATTTGAATCAGCACCATCAACACGAGGATAATGGATAGGCGCCAATTGAGAAACTGGAATAAACCCTTTAATGCCATCAACATCCAAAAGTAACCCACCTTTATTGGCATCAGCAACGCTAACTTCAATAACCTCACCATCTTTATAAGCTTTTTCAAATCTATCCCACGCATTGGCCTGAGATGCTTTACGAAGTGAAAGCACTACCATTCCGTGCTCGTTCTCATCCTCAACAACGACAGCACTTACTTCATCACCAACAATCAGATCTTTCATAGTACCGGCACTATCATGAGTTTCTGCACCCGTAATAATACCAACATCAACACCATTTATATCAACAACAACATGGTTTTTTCTTAAAGATATAACGTTACCGGAAACGACAGTTCCAAGCTCCGGTCGGACATAATCTCCAAAATCAACAAGAAGATCATCCATAGTTAGTTTTTCGTCAACTATTTTAAACATATGAAAAAAATTAGCAGAATAAGTTATAAATATTAGTTTTCAGAGATTCGTTTTCCTCTGCGAAGGAGAACTAGTCCCGAAAAGCAGAAGTATTCTATAACTGATGATGCTTCACGTCAACATCTTTTTTGAATTTACTACTAATAACATACAGCCCATTTACTTACCCACTAACCCCAGTAAGATAGTAAGGGGTAACTATATTACTAATAACTCATAACTCAAACATACGCACACGTATAGCCCTCCCCTTCATTGGGGTAAGTGGGGAAAAAGAGAAAGGGAAAGAAAAATAGATAAAAAGAAAGGAAAGAGAAAAAATTAATCCAATTGTTGTGAGGGCTAAAAAACTCTATAGTCAGGATATGAAAAATAAAATAAAATATATATTTGCGATTATCGGCATACTAATTCCTATCGCAGGTCAAATAAGTGAATATGTAATTCTGTTAAATCCAGTTCTGTTTCCTTTCTACTATATTTTAGAATTATCAAATCTGATAATTCTAAGTATTATTAGCGGATTCATATACTTATTTGTTGGCTGGCTATTTGAAAAAAAAGGATTACTATTTGGTTTTTTCCTTACTATTGTATTATTTATTATTTCACTTGTCGGGCTTGTAATAGCATGGGAATTCAACTTATTCATATAACTAGGTATATGAATAAACTAATTTGTTTATGGACATTTTCACACACTCATTCAGCGGCTTAGCACTTGCAAACACCACAAAGAAGAAATTAAACAAAAAAATTGTAATTGCTTTCATTGTTTCAGCAATGATTCCTGATATAGATGGAATACTTTTGCTATTTTCAGGAAAACTAGAAGGCCATAGGCTACTTAGTCATTCATTGGTATTCAGTCTCTTTTTAGCTGCCATATGTGCTTTGGCTTTCTATATTATATACAAAAAAGAAATTAAATTACTCAAGCTATATGCAATATGTATGGCAGGAATTTTGATGCATATATTTTTGGATTCTCTGATCGTCTGGGGATGCCCACTTTTTTACCCGTTTAGCGATAAGTTCTATTCATTCAACATCTATCTGACAGTTATAGATATTTACCTTTTTACTGGATACTTATTACTATTTTTAGCATTCGCTTTTCTAAAATTAGAGATATTTAAAATTAATATGCGAAAAGCAGTGAAATTTGTATCAATATTCATTTTGATTATCTTCGTTTCAAGGTTCCTTTTTCAATTTCAGGCAGGCAGAATCACTACATTGGAT
>JAOZLT010000100.1 GCA_029934675.1 Candidatus Altimarinota bacterium
ACTCCAGGTACAACCATGGAGCCAGCTCAGGGAGAGCTAATCTTGACTCCAGTTATAACCTTACCTGCATTGTGGCGGGTGTGCCTATGTGCTGCAAACATGGAGCTAGCCCAATTTTTTTCAATATTTGATGAATTTAGAATTTATAATTTCCAGTTTCCAAATGATTTCGAACCTTGCTTACCGGCAGGCAGGTTATTAAATTTCTAATGGGATTATATAGTTGATAGTATATTGTACATTCGAAATTTGGTCATCTTTTGGAAATTGGTAATTCAGAATTGGTAATTAGGTACTTCTTTTGTTTCCCCATAACATTATATGTAATCGTGGAGAAAAGTTATAACCTTCTTTCTTGCAAATCTCAATTAGCCACTTGGATTTCTCTAAAATTTTATTTCGACTTGTTCCTTCTGGCATTAGCCAGATTTTGGATTTAGGGATTTTATATTTTTTGCAATAACTTTTAATCTCAGTTAAGTCCGACTTTATTTTAACTACAAACTTATAAATTACTTTTTTGTCTGTTGGCGAAATTTGGAGAGGATAGGGGAGATTGTCACTGTTTTTTAGTTTAGGTGAACAATTTATGTGTTCAATTAATTCCCATATTTTAAGCGGAATACTACCATTTGTTTCAATCTCTATATAGTAATTCTTTAATTCAGACAGTAACTCTTTTAATCCATTTTGTTGAAGTAGCGGCTCGCCTCCTGTAATTACAAGGTGATTGCATGGGAATTTCTTAATTTGTTGTATAATTTTTATGTTCAATAAATTCTGATTTTCTGAATACTTTGGATGCCATGTAAATTTTGAATCACACCACTTGCATTTCAAATTACATCCTCCTAAGCGCAAAAAGATAGCCGGTTTACCGACATTAGGGCCTTCACCCTGAATGCTATAAAAAATCTCATTAACTAAAAGCTTCATTCTTATCGCTTATTACAAAACTATGTATTACAAAGTTTTACATTATAAGGCTATGCATTACAAGAATTAATCTTTGTAATTTTTCTAATCTTTGTAATTCGATTATTTAACGTTCTTAGTATAATCTCGTACAAAAATGGAGATGATATTGGCTACTGGTACAGCAATAATCATTCCAACTAAACCGAGTGCAAAGCTTCCGCCAAGTTTTGCACCAATTGTAGCACCTGTTAATAGGGCAAAAAGTACTACAATCGGATTTAGTCCAACCGATTTGCCAACAATAAGTGGGACCATGATATTGCCTTCTAAAAATTGCATAACAGCATAAGCAGGTATTAGCCATAGGAGGATAATAGGATCTTGATTAAGCGCTATCAGTGAGGCAGAAAGGAATGTGATAAGTGGACCAAGATATGGAATGAATTCAGCTAATGCGGATACCATAGCCAGAGTCATGGCGTAATTTATTCCGATTATGCTGAATATGATAAATGTTAGTACCCCCATTGCTATAGCTAGAAGTACTTGTCCGCGTACCCATTCGCCTATTTTTATGCTTATTTCTTTTGTTTTTATAGATATATATTCTGAGTATTTACTTGGGAATAGGGAGTGAAAGAAATTTGAAGTATGTTTTTTATTCAAAACCATAAAGAAGGTGATGATTAAAACAAGAACCAGATTAAAAATACCGTTGAATATTGTAAATATTGCACCAATCGCATTACCTGCGAAGCTGGTTAGCTTAGAACCGATTTCTTTTAATCCGTTTGTAAGACTATTTAGAATTTGTGTTTGGTCTACGTTTTCCCAAATTTGAGCGGCGAATGGCTGAAGTTTTTGTATAAACCAACTATCTGCGTCCTTACCTGATACTATATTTTGAACAAAATCTTTTATGCGAATTGCTAAATCACTGACTTGTTCAGCAATAATAGGTACTAAAGATGTGAATATTATAGTTATTACTCCAAGTACCACTATATACATTAGTATTATTCCTATTCCGCGTGGAATTTTGTATCTTTCGAGTCTATCAACACCCGGATTGAAAGCTGCTGAAAGGAATAAAGCTACCAGAAAAACTATAAGAATATGTTTGATGAAATATAGAAGGTAGGCAAATGCAATTACGCCAAGTATGGCAATAGTTGCTTTTACGACAGAGTCTATGGAAAGGCTTATTCGCATCTCCTTTTCAGGCTTTATCATATGGCTAAGTGTGCGCTCTTCTTTTTCCAGTTTATCTTCCTTTTTTGTAAGAGTTTGAAGAACTTTTTTTAGTTGAGAGATTTTCTTCTGTGAGCGAACGAAAAATGATTGTTTTTTTTGTTTCATCTTATTTAATTATTATTAATAACGGATTGACTTCGTATAGACTTAACTCTCAGTCAATTTGATGTCCATTCGAAGTCTATTCGGTTGCTATTTGAAGTACAAGGTCAATAATTACCCAGGCTAGTAGTGATATTGCAAGGCCAATTAGAGCATATGTTATTGTTTTTTTAGCTTTGTCTTTATTCTCATCACTATCGACTACATAGCGATAGCCACCAATCATTACAAAAATTACAGCTAAGCTACCTGCAACTCCAACCAAAGTTTGTGTGAAGAATTTTACGAAACACGGTAGATTGCGCAGGTGAATATTTCCGGTTTGGATCATTGTGGCTAATCCCATGCATGCACCGCCCGTACCTCCGATATCAACATCCTGGCCAGGAAGAAGTGTTGGTGGGTCATAATTACTTTGAGCCAGTACGCTTCTGCCTCCAAAAATCAGACTTATGGCAAAGCAAAGAATTATAGCTGAGTAAATTGGTTTTAGATATTTATTCATTTTGTTTGTTTATTTCATGTAAAACCATATCAGATTTTGAGGTTGTAAGCAATTTGTATTTTGGTATAATATAGGGTTATGGACTAAGGACTATGGACTAAGTGGATTTTAGTATTTAAGCGAATAATTATGAAAACATTTAAGGATATTATTGTGTGGCAAAAAGCCTACAAACTTACATTAAAAATATACAAATTAACGATTGATTTTCCGAAAAATGAAGAATTCGGATTAAAGTCTCAAGTGCGAAGAGTAGCAGTATCTATAATTTTAAATATTGCCGAAGGTTTTAAAAGAATGGGCTTAAAAGAAAGGGTACATTTTTATAAAATCTTTGAATCGTCACTCGAAGAAATTAAGTGTCAGACTATGCTAACTTATGATTTGGATTATTTAAGTTCGACAAATTACTCAGAATTGAGTAAATTAGAGGATGAAACTGGCAGAATATTACGAGGGTGGATTAATTCTCAAAGATAAACCAGTAACAACTTAGTCCTTAGTCCTTAGTCCAAAAAAAATGAAATATTCGGAATTATTTACCAGAACCAGTAAGAATATTCCTGCAGAAGCCGATAGTGCTAATGCGAGGTTTCTTGTGCAAGGTGGCTTTGTCCATAGAGAAACAGCTGGTGTTTACAGCTATTTGCCTCTGGGGCTTAGGGTTTTGCGTAAAATTGAACAGATTATTCGTGTTGAGGTGGAGATGATGGGCGGACAAGAGATTTTGATGCCGGTTCTTTCACCTAAAGAAAATTGGGTTACTACAAATAGGTGGGATACATTTGATGTACTTTTTCGGTTAACCGGAGTTCAGGGTAAAGAGTATGCGTTAGGTGCAACTCATGAGGAAATTGTTACCCCTCTGGTTGGTGATTATATTTTTTCTTATAAAGATCTTCCTATAAAGGTATTTCAGATACAAAATAAGATGCGAAATGAGCTTAGGGCTAAGTCGGGCATTCTTCGTGGTAGAGAATTTAGTATGAAAGACCTTTACTCTTTTCACGCCAATCAGGAGGATTTGGATGTATATTATGATTTTGTAAAAAAGTCATATTTGAAGATATTCAAAAAGTTAGGATTTGATTCAAACATAACTTATATTACCTATGCATCAGGTGGCGCATTTTCAAAATTTTCCCATGAATATCAAGTGTTATCCGATGTAGGTGAAGATCAAATATACGTGTGTGAGAAGTGTCATGTAGCTGTTAATCATGAGATTTTAGACGAGCAAAAAACTTGTCCTGAGTGTAATAATAGCAATTTGGTAAGTAAAAAGGGGATTGAGGTAGGTAATATATTTAAACTTGGCACTAAATTTTCAGATGCTTTTGGTATTAAATATGCTGATAAAGATGGTGTGTTAAAACCGGTTGTTATGGGTTGTTATGGCATAGGACCAAGTAGAATTATGGGTACATTAGTTGAAATTTTTAACGATGAAAAAGGTATAATCTGGCCAAAATCCATTGCTCCTTATCAGGTTCATATTGTTTCTATTGGTGATGTTGCTAAAGATGCTGACAAGCTTTATGAAAAGTTGATGTCGGAAGGTATTGAGGTTTTATATAATGACCGTGATGGTCGTGCTGGTGCAAAGCTTAATGATGCGGATTTAATTGGAATTCCTCTTCGTCTTGTGATATCATCCCGAACCCTGGAGAAGGGGAGTGTGGAGTGGAAGGAGAGGAGTAATAATGATGCGGAAGAGGTGAAGTTGGATAATGTGGTAGAATTGGTTAAGAAATACTATTTAAAATAAGTCTCAAGTGCGAGTGCGGGTCTCAAGATAGTTATTGTATGCTTGAGACTTGAGACCCGCACTCGCACTAAATTATATGAAAGGAATAATACTAGCTGGAGGGGAGGGTACTCGTTTACACCCCATAACAAAAGTAACAAGCAAACAGCTTTTGCCAGTTTACAATCAGCCGATGATATATTTTCCACTTCAGACACTTCTGAAGGCGGGGATTAGAGATATTTTAATTATAGTTGCTCCTAATCACAGTGGTGATTTTGTAAATTTATTGGGTTCTGGAAAGCAGTTTGATGCGCGTTTTTCGTACGAAGTACAGGATAAACCCGAAGGTCTTGCTCAAGCTTTTTTAATTGGTTCAGATTTTATTGGTAAAGATGATGTTGCGATGATACTTGGAGATAACATATTTACACATGATTTTGCCCCAGCTATTAAAACATTTAAGGGGGGTGCTAAGGTTTTTGTTAAAGAAGTTCATGATCCTCATAGATTTGGTATTGTTGAGTTTGATGCTATGGGGAATGTTGTAAGTATCGAAGAAAAACCTGATAATCCTAAGTCAAATTTTGCTCAGACTGGTTTTTATATTTTTGATAAGCATGTAGTAGAGAATGTGAAATCATTAAAACCATCTAGTCGTGGTGAGTTGGAGATTGTTGATTTGGCGAAGATTTATCTTGAGAAGAAGCAATTACAAGCAGAAGCTTTGCAAGGGGAGTGGATTGACGCAGGAACATTTGAAAGTCTGTATAAGGCATCTACAATTGTGCGTGAGAATGATTTAGGAATAGATTTGAATAATTTCCCTAAATTACAAGTGCAGATTAAGGATGTTAAGAAGAAGATGTTTCTTTGATTTGTGATTTATGATTTTTCATTTCCCACGCCTACTGCGGGGCAGGCTGATTCTTAATTCATAACTCATAATTATTCCCCCTGCCATTCTCCTCGCTAGAGGCGGGGGGAATCTCCCAAAAAACAGACAACAGAATATCAGCTTACTGTGAGACTCTCGGATAGCAAGTCTGGCTATTCGCCAGTCATGTCCTAGAGTG
>JAOZLT010000101.1 GCA_029934675.1 Candidatus Altimarinota bacterium
TGAGTTAGATTTCTCGATTGTTTCTTTTTCTTTTTGAATTGTCTTATTTATTTTATCGAGCACATTCATACTATTTCCACAGATTATCAACCTTCTTTGGTCCAATGATGTAATTTCTTTTTTTAATAATATTTTGATTATGATGTGTTTTAGTTTTATATATCTACTACAATATTCTTTAAAATCCATTAATTAGTGGGTTAGTAATAAATGTTTTCAGCTATCTCGTTTTTTTTTGGCTATTTGCATTCAGCTTTTTTACATTACTTTTTAGCTGTCAAAAACCACGTCAAACGAACGTAGCTATTACAATAATTTTTTAAACAATTAAAAAATTAATTTTAAATTTCATGGTTTTTAATAATCATTTTTGTCAATTTTTTTTATTGTTTTCAGAGGTGTAAAGTAATTTTTAATTTTTATGGAATGTAAATATTTTTGGAGTTACAATTAATTTTTTGTAATTAGTTTTTTCAAAGATTTTTCATCAATTTTGTTGTCAAGACTTTTTTAAAATTTTGTTGTCAAGACTTTTTTGCTGTTTTTCGAAATCAAGAAGAAATTAGGTTTTTTTAGATTTTTTGATAAAAATATTTGGTGTAAATATATCTCGAAAACTGAAAACCTTATACTTAGATATCCTTAATAAACTGTTAATCAAAAAATAATAAAAGCAGTTACTGAAAATAGCCTATTACAGTGAGTGATATCAATCTGATATCATTTTGTCAATAAAAACTAATTAAATCAATTCTTATACTCCCCCCACTCCTTCACCTTCAAATCCTCCACCCCATACACCTGCATTGAACGGATAAGTGTTTTAGCAACCTGTACATTTGTAATGAGAGGTATATTTCGGTCGATAGCTTTTCGGCGAATCAAATAACCGTCAGTCTGTTCATCATGAGCGTAGTTGGTTGGGATGACTATGCAGAGGTCGAGTTTTCGTTTGTCGAGGTATTCGGCGATATTTGGTGATTTGCTCTTAGAAACTTTGAATAACTTAGTATTCTTAATCCCCTTCTCTGTCAGGAATTTGGATGTGCCTTCGGTTGCGAATAAGCTGAATCCCATCTTTATTAAACGCTTGGCAGTATTTAACATATCAATCTTATCCTCCTGTTTACCAATGGATAACATAATGTTCTTTTTTGGAAGTCGTCCACCTGTTGCAAGGAAACCTTTTAAGAAAGCTTCTTCCATGTCATCGCCGAAACACGCAACCTCACCAGTACTTGCCATCTCTACACCCAGAACTGGATCTGCGCCTTTTAAACGAGGAAAACTGAATTGTGGGAATTTAACTCCTACATAATCCAAATCCATGGTCTGATATTTCACTTTCTTATCTACATCGTTTAGCATTGCGTTTGTGGCGATTTCGATAAAATTGTATTTGGTTACTTTGCTAACGAACGGGAATGAGCGGGAGGCGCGGAGGTTGCATTCAATAACTTTTATCCGATTCTGTTTTGCGAGAAACTGGATATTAAAAGGGCCTGTTATATTGAGTGATTTAGCTATTTGTTTACCGATTTTTTTTATCCTTCTCATTGTTTCGAGATAGGTTTTTTGAGGAGGCAATACGATTGTTGCGTCACCGGAGTGAACACCAGCATTTTCGATATGCTCAGCTATCGCATAAATCAGTACATCGCCTTTGTGTGCTACAGCATCCATCTCTATTTCTCGGTTTCCGACTTCGAATTTAGAGATTACTACTGGCGCCTCGTCGTTGATTCGAACAGCTTTTCCAAGGAAGTTTTCAAGTTCTTCGTGATTATGCGCCACTCTCATCGCAGCGCCGGAGAGTACATAACTTGGACGAACTAGCACCGGATATCCGACTTTATTAGCAAATTTGTATGCGTCTTCGATTTTTATAAATGCTTTCCACAAAGGCTGATCGACTTTTAATTCATCAAGTAATGCGGAGAACTTATCACGAGATTCGGCGCGATCGATACTTTCTGGCGGAGTTCCCATAATCTTTACCTTGTTTACGGCCAGTTTGTTGACGAGGTTATTAGGGATTTGACCGCCCATGGAAATTACTGTTCCGTTTGGTTTTTCTTTATCGTAAATATCCAGTACACGTTCGAGTGAGAGTTCATCAAAATATAGCTTATCGCATTCGTCAAAATCGGTACTTACGGTTTCTGGATTGTAGTTGACCATTATCGTTTCGTACTTCTTTTTTTTCAGAGATTTGATTGCATTTACACAACACCAGTCGAATTCAACTGATGAACCGATGCAGTATGGGCCGGAGCCGAGGACCATAGCTTTCTTAATTTTGGATTTTGGATTTTGAATTTTGGATTTCTCGTAATCTACATCATTCTTATTTCCCCAATATGTGAGATATAGGTAGTTGGTTTTGGCTGGAAATTCGGCACCAAGAGTATCGATTTGTTTTACAACAGGGATAACTCCGAGTTTTTTGCGAAATTCACGTACTTTGTATTCATGTTCTCCTATCAGAATTCCGATTTGCCTATCACTAAAGCCTGCTTTCTTCGTCTTATCCATTAGGTCGGTTGAGATGTTTGTGAGAACCTTTTTACTCTTCACTTTTTTAGCGGTTGTACGGATGTTTTTTAGTTTATGAAGAAACCATGAATCGATTCCGGTCATCTTATGAAGTTTTTCTATCGGATAACCTTTATCAATAGCTAGCGCTAGAGCGAATATGCGGAATGGGGTTGGATTTTCTATGGCTTTATCCAAATCTTTAAAATCATGGAAGCCTGGTTCTAAACCATAAGCTCCTACTTGTATCATACGAAGGCCTTTTTGCAGAACTTCCTCAAAATTACGACCAAGGGCCATAACCTCTCCTACCGATTTCATCTCTGATGTTATCTGATCGCTGACTTTACGGAACTTATTTAAATCCCATCTTGGAATTTTAAGTGCTACATAATCCAGTGCAGGCTCAAAGCATGCTGATGTCTTTTGTGTAACAGTATTTTTAAGCTCATTTAATGCGTATCCAAGACCTAATTTGGCGGCAATGTATGCAAGAGGGTAACCAGTAGCTTTGGATGCGAGAGCGGACGAACGGGAAAGACGGGCGTTTACTTCAATCACACGATAATCATCTGATTTCGGATCAAGCGCATATTGAATATTGCATTCCCCCACTATTCCAAGATGACGGATGGTTTTGAGTGCAATATTTCTGAGCTTCTGGTACTCGTGGTTAGTCAAAGTTTGAGATGGTGCAATTACAATAGATTCTCCTGTATGGATTCCGAGTGGATCGAAGTTTTCCATATTACAAACTGTGATGCAGTTATCTTTGCAGTCACGTACAACCTCATACTCAATCTCCTTCCAGCCTTTCAGATATTCTTCTATTAAAACTTGTGGAGAGGTAGTAAAGGCTTTGCTGAGAACTGAATTTAATTCTTTATCGTTCTTTGCTACACCGGAGCCTAATCCACCAAGTGCGAAAGCTGCACGTATCATAACTGGATATCCGATTATTTTGACCGCTTTCTTACATTGTTCAACTGTATTACATGCCCTGCTTTCTGGCGATTTTATGCCAATTTCTTTCAAAGCATCTTTAAATAGCTGTCGGTCTTCGGTTAGTTGGATTGATTTAATAGGAGTACCCAAAACCCTCACCTTATGTTTTTTTAAAACTCCACTTTCAAATAACTCCACTCCACAATTTAAAGCGGTCTGGCCACCAAAGCTAAGAGCTATAGCATCCGGTTTTTCTTTTTTAATTATCTGTTCTACGAAAAATGGTGTGACTGGCAAGAAATATATCTTACTTGCCAGACCTTTTGATGTTTGGTTTGTGGCGATGTTTGGGTTAATGAGAACCACTTTTATACCCTCTTCTTTAAAGGCTTTTATTGCTTGTGAACCGGAATAGTCAAACTCACCAGCTTCGCCGATTTTTAAGGCGCCAGAACCTAATAATAGGACTTTCTTTATGTTTTTTGCTGTTTTCATATTACTTAATGAATAATTTAGAATTTATAATCTCCAATTTCCAGTTTATTTCGAGATTCGAATTTAGAATATTTAAACATTATTTGGAAATTGGTTATTCAAAATTCGACATTGCTTTTTTTATTTATAAAAAAAGCAGGTTTTCCCTGCTTCATTACAGTTTCTGAAAGCTAATAAATTGTGCATAGTTCTGTTTCATATTTCTGGATTAGTTTAGTGGAATTTTTCTACTTGTGCAACTTTTTATTTTGTATGTTATATATTATATTTGATATTTTGTCTATTTTATGTTATAATTAAATCTTAAAACTAATAAAAAAATATGCCATCATCGAATCAGCCACTTGAGGATCAAGATCCAAAACTCATTCGCCCTACCCATACGGAACATAATGCAATTGTCCCTGTAATACCTTTGAATAGAAAGGCTATTAAAGATGCTCTAATGGAACATACTCCTCTTGCTGATGAGGATATCGAAATTATACAAGAACCAGAAATATTAGATGGAGAAGGATTAAATTCTTTATCAGAAGATATTCGAGAATTTACACTTCTGTTAGGCGATAAGGTATATGGTGCCACAGATAAAGGTGTAGAATATAAGGGTTGGAACGAAGACCGTGTAGGCATTAATCCCGAGGACAATGTTGTTATTGTTGCTGATGGGATGGGAGGTATGAGTCAAGGAGATGAAGCTGCACAATGTGTTGTGGAAGCATTTTTAGATTGGGGTACAAATCCAACTGACGCTGCTACTTGTGCCAGTGGCCTTATGACCACTGAGGGGATTGATCAAGGTGGAGCGTGCTATATTTCTGCGCATATAACCAAAATTGATGGTCAAAAATATATAAATTTATCGCAAGCTGGTGATGTTAAAGCAATAATAATCAGAGATGAGCAATTAATCTTTGAATCAAAAGACCAAAGCTATGTACAACATCTTGTTAATAAGGGGGCTATAAGTGAAAATGAGGCACTGTCTCACCCTCAACGGAACATGGTTATGAATGCAATTACTAAAACTAAGCATGAACCCCGAGTTTATCAACCTATACCCGTAAACAATGATGATATTGTGATAATTATGACTGATGGGATTTCTGATAATATACAGTCTGATGAACTTTTGACTCTTATAAAAGGTAAAAGTACTAAGGATATTATACCTACATTATCTGAAGAGACTGATGATAGAATGAAAAATTGCGAAAAAATTAAAGATTTAACAGATAAAAATGGAGGCAGATTCAAACTTGGAAAATACTATGATGGCTTTAAATCTGAACCAAAAAAGGATAATAGAGGGATTGCTATAATAGAAATTAGTTAATTATTAGAAAATTAAAAAGATTAGAAAACGCCTCTTCGAGGCTATTAGAAGATTAGAAACGTTCGTTATGCTCACTATTACGAGGTTACAAGATTAAAAGATTAGAAGATTATAAAATTAGAAAATTACAAGGTTAGAAGATTATTTGCTATTTTAATCTTGTAATAGCGTAAGCGTTTATAATTTTGTAATAGCGAAGCGTTTGTAATTTTGTAATAATGAACGAGCGCAAGCGAGAGAATGTTTGTAATCTTGTAATAGCGTAAGCGTTTATAATTTTGTAAT
>JAOZLT010000102.1 GCA_029934675.1 Candidatus Altimarinota bacterium
CTTTTTCTCTTCCGCCCGAATTTTCCTCACCTTTACTCAAATAAAGATATTCTCCCAAATCTAATTCAGCAGCTATCTTTGCCAAAGTCTCTCCTTTTACTAAAGCTGAACGCCAATTAGTAAGTTCACCTTCAGGATTTGGATAATTTAAATATAGATTTTCAGTAACAACCAACTCCAGAACAGCATCACCCAAAAACTCCAACCGTTCGTTGCTCTCCATCTTGCTACTCTTATGTTCATTTAGATAAGAGCGATGAATAAAAGCAACTTTAAGAAAATGCCAATCCTTAAATTTAAATCCAATCTTTTTTTCTAGTTTTTTATACATATTTCGTATTGATTTCGGATCGACTTCGTATTGACTTCGTATTGACTTCGTATCGACTTCGTATCGACCAATTATATAATCTATTCGAGGTCATGAGCACTGCTAAGCGGGACGAATCGAAGTCTATTCGAAATCCATCCGATTATTATTTCTTCTTTATAGTATCATCATGTGCAACAGAATTCAAAACACCATTAACAAACTTACTACTACTTTCATCTCCATATGTCTTCGCAAGTTCAATTGATTCATTTATAGCCACATTTACTGGGACATCCTTCTCTGGATAAAGCAACTCACATATCCCCAAAGTAAGAATAACCCTCTCAACTGGATTCATCTTCTCAAGAGGCCATTCTGGAGCATGTTTTGTTATTAATTTATCAATTACCTTCTGATTCTTTTTCATCTTCTCAATTAAATTCTCAGCAAACTTAGTATCTTCTATCTTTTCCCCATATTCACTCAAGTTATATTCCAAAATATCCTCCAGACCTCCACTATGCACTAAGTTTTCAAAGAAACTTTGCATTACTATAACGCGCGATAAATGTCTCCAGCTAGCCATATTTTTAAAGATTTATAATTTGTGATTCATGATAGGTGAATTATAAAATAGGTAATCTAAAATCATCCATCGCCCATCACAAGTCATGAATAATTTATGCTTTTACCTTAGTAATCTTATCTACCTGCTTCTCCATATCCAAAACCTTTCTTCCATTATATTCACCACAATTATGACATACAGCATGAGCAAGTTTTGCTTCTTTGCATTTTGGACAAATAGAGATACTAGCCAGATTAAGTAATCTTTTTTGAGCCTTATTCCGAAAATCCTTATATCTTCGGGAAGATTGTGAATTTGCCTGTTGTTTCTTAGGTGTAGATCGCTTAGCCATGATTCTCTTAGGTTATTTAGCTTGCGTAGTTTATACTAAATCGCCCCCATATGCAAATGTTTTTTAGTCTCAGCCCCAAAGGGACCACCTCGTAGCAAATACGAGTCATAAGTGCTAGAAATCTGCCTTAAAACCTGTCTGCCAACAAGCAGGCTTGAAACCCACACTCACACTATTACTTCGTTATTTCGTGACTTCGTTACTTAAATTATGTTAAAATATATATGAAATAAAAATATAATAATGTCAGAAAAAACTAAAAAACCTCTTAAATTCACTTGGTTAATAATACTATTATGCTCATTTGTTTTCTCATACACGAATATCCCACAAGCTAAAGCTGCAGAATGTGGAAATAACAAAGTCGAAGCCAATGAACAATGTGATGATGGCAATACAAAGGCAGATGATGGCTGTTCACCAATATGTCAAAAAGAAGGTTCTTTGGGGTCAAGCTGGTCCAAAAACCTAGAGAAAAATCTACCAAGTTTTGTAACCCCCTATGGTGCTACTGGTGAAGATATGGCAGCTAGTGTTGTAAGAAGATCAATAAACCTTATAAAATATTTAATCGGAGGAGTCGCTTTAATGTTCGGATTAATCTATGCAATGAGTTTTATTTTTGCTCGTGGGAATGAAGAAAGTCTCTCTAAAAGTAAAAAGAATTTCTTATGGCTATTGGTAGGATTTCTGATAATTATGGTTGCGGAAAATATATCTAATATTTTTAATCCAGAAATCGCAAAATCAGATCAATTAATAAATTTTCAAGCTGGGCGTGACCAACTCAGGGATATTGCAAATTATCTAAAATGGATATTTGGTTCTGTAATTATGCTTTTAATTACCATAAGCGGAATAAGACTAGTTACTGCAGGAGGAAACCAGGAAACTATAGACAAAGAAAAAAGGCATCTGATATGGAGCTCTATCGGTATGCTTATCATATTATTAGCTTCAAATCTGGTAAATGCAATTTATGTAATCAAAAGCCCAGAAGTGATTATTGCCGCCGAATCCACAATAGCAGTTACAGAGCTTGGAGGAATTATACGGCTTTTATTGGTATTCTTAGGGCCAATAACAATTCTATTCACAATAGTAGCAGGGTTTATGTATTTAACCGCATTGGATAATGAAGAGCGGGCAAGTAAGGCTAAACGCATGATTATTGGTGGTGTTACCGGAATCGTAATAATCTATTCTGCCTATGCACTTGTAGGAACCTTCATGACAGCACAACTAACTCCACCTGGACTATAATTCTACTAAAAATGAAAAAAATATCTTACAAAATAGGACTATTATTACTTACGTTCACTCTGTTTTGCGGATTTAATACCCCTCACTCATTAGCACAGGAATCTCTTTTCGACACACTGGATGATATAAAAGAAAAAGTACAAGAAGATCAGAACCGCATAGGTGAAGGAGGAGTAAAAGAAACCGTATCAGTTCAACTTATCGACTACTCACGCGACTCTAAATGGGGAGGTCTTTCCGGTGATTTGGTTAAAGCCTTAAAAGATGATAACTATAAATCAATCAACGATGTTAAAGGTAGAATCAAAGACAGTTTAATAGATACTCTCCAAAAAAGTAATGATACATCTTTACTACAACAACAAGACGAATCACTTGCTGACTATGACAAAAGAATAGCATCATACGCTGATTCCATACTTTACGCTTACAGAGTTAAGTCTTGGGGCAATCTAGACCCAAAAGTAATAACTATTTTAGATGCCTTATCAGGCACGATGCCAAATGTAACACCATCCAAAACTGTTGAAGTAGATAATCTTGGCGATCTAGCAAAAGTTGCTGGCTATTCACAAAGTAAGGGAAACGCAAATGATTTAATTACATATCTACAAACAAACGTCACTGGACTTTCTACGGATGACATAAATTCCATTCTTTACGAAGTCCGTTTTTCAGGTGAAAGCCAAATGCAATCCATTGTATTAGCCGTAACCAGAGTAATGCGAAATCTGATAGGAGCACTAGCTATACTTTGGATAATAATAAGCGGATTACAATTAATTTTTGCGCACGGAGATGAAAGCGCTATTACTCAACAAAAAAGAGCTATAACGTACTCTATTATCGGTCTAGCAGTAATTCTGTTATTGGATAAAGGAATCACAATCATATACGGAATTCCAGGCGCAGAACGAGGACTTGCCACAACAGGAGAAGGAATAAGTACGGAAGTATTGGGTCTTATCTCTTTTGCAAAAGCGGTAATAGGCGCAGCTGCAATATTTATGATAATGATTAGTGGCTTTAAAATAATAACCGCTCAAGGTGAAGAAGAAAAACTTACCCAACAGAAAAAATCTATACTTTGGATAATAATCGGTATCGTAATAATACTAATAAATCAGGTTATTGTTCAAAACCTTTACATCGACCCAGTTAAAAACCAGTTAGGAGGTAAGGAGGAGGTAATAACACAATCAAATGTAATCAATATTATAAATACTCTTGGTACAATTACTCAATTCGTTCTAGGATTTGTTGGAATTATTGCATTCGGTGCACTAATTTACGGCGCAGGTAGTATGATTGCCAGCTACGGCAATGATGAAGCAGTAGAAAAAGGAAAGAAGATTATCAAAAATGCAATTATCGGAATTATTGTAATACTGAGTGCATTTGCGATTGTTTCTACTTTAATTAAGTTTGGATAGCGCATCCCCCACCTACCTCCTTACCGACTTCCAATTGACTTCGAATGGATATCGCATAGATATCGGATTACCCCAGAACCCAATCAATTCGAATTCCATGCGAAGTCTATCCGAGATTATTTCAATTAATTAATAATAAAATTATGTCTGGAAACAGCCTCGGGAACTTATTCCGAATAACAACATGGGGTGAATCACATGGTCCAGCTATTGGAGTTGTAATTGACGGATGTCCCACAGGTATTAAGCTGAATGAAAAAGACATTCAAAAAGAATTAGACCGCAGAAAACCTGGAAAAAAACTTACTACAAAAAGATCTGAAGACGATAAAGTAGAAATCTTATCCGGAGTTTTTGAAGGAAAAACAACTGGTACTCCAATCAGCCTAATGGTCAGAAACAAGGATCAAAAAAGTAAAGATTATTCAAAAATCAAAAACAAATACCGCCCATCTCACGCAGATTTTACCTACGACGCAAAATACGGCATCCGAGACTATCGTGGTGGTGGCAGAGCAAGCGCACGAGAGACTATCGGTCGTGTTGCAGCAGGAGCAATTGCTCAAAAGATTATCCCGAAAATCAAAATCACAGCAAAACTCTTAAGCCCTGACAAAAAAACCATCGAAGCTGTTCGCAAAGCTGGTGATTCCGTCGGCGGATTAATAGAATGCACCATCAAAAACATACCAGCCGGATTAGGTAGCCCAGTATTCGAAAAACTGGATGCAAAACTAGCTGGAGCAATGCTCAGCATACCCGGCACAAAAGGATTCGAAATCGGCAGTGGTTTTAAGTGTGTAGAAATGAGAGGTTCAGAACACAACGACGAATTCATCACTAAAAATGGTAAAATCACCACCAAAACCAATCATGCCGGAGGTATATTAGGTGGCATCAGCAGTAGTACAAATATCGTATTCCGAGTTGCATTTAAACCAACTGCCTCCATCTCCAAAAAACAACAAACTATTGATAAAAAAGGAACTAAAAAATTCATCGAAATCGAAGGCCGTCATGACCCTTGCATCGCACTCCGCGCCATTCCGATAGTGAAAGCTATGGCCACATTGGTAATTGCGGATGAATATTTAGTACAGAAAAGTGTAAAAATTTGAAAAAACCCGATAACATTGCATAAATTTTTTCAAATATATTCCAAAATATGAAAACTAAAATAAAAATATTCGGCAATAAAACAAATGCCCTATTTGACTGGTGGACAATTGTGCATATTAGCACTTTTTACGTACTCACAATCCTATTTCTGATAAAATTAGACCTTCTAACCGCTATTTTAAGTCTAATAGTTTTGGCATATGGATGGGAAACAATAGAAAGGTATTTAGAAGGAAATAGTAAAATGGTCAAAAAATTCTTTAAAGGACAAAAGGAATGCTGGGCAAATCGGTACATCGGTGACCCGATTGGATTTGTACTGGCTTATCTGATTCATTAAATTTACTTGCGGAATACCGTTAAAAAAGGTAATTTTATCTTCGTTATATCACCGTAGCTTACGCCTACGCTAAAGCTACGTCACACAGTTAGAAAACCATGTCACCGTAGCTCAGTTGGTCAGAGCGCAGGACTCATAACCCTGAGGTCGGCGGTTCAATTCCGCCCGGTGACACCATTT